>DSBT01000082.1 GCA_011045915.1 Mesotoga infera | reverse complement strand
CTTTGAGAGGCCTGCATCCAGTACAAAACGAACTCTCCGCTCCCACTGGTTTTTTCATTGAGCCTGTGAATCCTTTCTGTCTTCATTTCCCCGATCTTCCTTTACCCGAATCAGTTATCTCAACAAGCTCCGATGGATACGGTTCAAAGAATGTTTGAGTGGATAGATACTCGCTTTCAAAGGCAACGACGTATGAACGAAGAATATAAAGAGGAACGCTAAGAGGTATCATTCCTTCTCGATATCTGTCGAGAGTATCCAGAAAGAATCGCTTTTCCGAAGAGGATATGTAGTCTGAAAAGTAGCCAAGTCCGTGCATCAAAACATTTATATGCGAAGTGTGTTTTGGTGGGGTGGACATCGTCTTGTAGAAGTGAGAGGCATAATCATCATAAACGTCCCTAAGTTCTCTTGAGTCCATATTTCCAATGATCCTTCCCATAATTCTCATTTCATTCTGATTGTAGGACATGAACAGCAGCTTGTTTTCAGATTGAAATTCAACCAGGCCCTTTCTGGTAAGCTTGCCAGAAAGATCCCTGAAACGCGTGACGGTGAAGAGAGTTGTCAAGAAATGTTCTCTTATGATGTAATTGGATAATCTTCCTTCGTCTTCGATCGGAAGACAGTCGTATTTTGCAAGTGCAGCTGCTCCAAAGAATCCAGCGTCTCTGCCTGAGGATACAACTTTGCCTTCTGCTGGATAAATCTTGACATCCTTTACTCCACATGTAGGTGAAGCTGCTTTGAGAACAAATCCGTCTACTCTCTCCAGGCTGTCGAGAAATTCACTTGCAAAGACCGAGAGTCTTTCAGTAACGTCGATGCCTGTCAGTGGCTGAATAAGTCTTATTCCATTTGCTTTTGAAACCATTCTTATGGGTGCCCGGGGAACACCGAGCCCAATATCAAACTCGGGACATACTGTTAAGTAGTTTACATATTTGCCCAACCTACTCACGAATTTGCTGGGAATCATCTGCCCATTGTATCTGCAGCTTTCGAATCCCAGACATCTACTTACTACAACTTCCGGTCTGATTTGCGGCAACTAAGTGGCCTCCCTTTTCACTCTAGAAATCCAGTAATCTCTTCAGCTACTCTCATGGGAAACTCGATAAAGGGAGCGTGCCCCGCGCCCTCAATTACTTTTAGAACGCTGTTTGAAAGCTCTCTAGTTAGCTTTTCTCCATAATCCAGAGGAGAAATCTCGTCTAACTCTCCCCATAGAATCAGTGCGCTGCAGTCGATCTCAACAAGTGATTGTGAAAAGGGACCTCTGTCATTGCCCCTCATGAATTCATACAAGAAAGAGGCGGTCATACGATCTACCAGCGCAAAGTACTTCCCAAACTCCTCAGACTCGAAGTTGTTTCTATCTCCAAGTTTTTTTAGATAGATGAATCTTTGAATTGGATATGTTTGATAAAAGAACCTCATTACGGTCCAGGTGAGAATTTTGCTGCTCGACAGAAAGTCGGGCAAAAAATCTCTCTCACCATATGGAGAGGCATCTATTAAAACAAGACTTTCAATTCTTTCCGGGTAATAATACGCTATGTTCAAACCTATTTCTCCTCCCAATGAATGGCCAATAATATCAGCCTTTTCAATGTTCAGAAGGTCCATCAAATCAACAGTAAGGTCGGCGTACCCTTTTACTGAATAATCGCCTTTGTTGGAAGCAGTAGACAAACCAAACCCGGGCAGGTCTATAATGTAGATTCTTCTATTTGCTGAGAGAAGCTCTGCCAATTCTTGAAATTCGATATGAGATCCCGGGAATCCATGAATCATCAAGATCGGCTTGCCTTCTCCAACGATCTTCAAGAAAAGCTCCTCTTCATCTACTTTTAAATACCTTCCGTCTCTTTCTATCCGGTTAAAGTAGATCCTTGCCATCGTCACACTGAAAATACTGTTCACCACTAAAAGCGCCAAACCGATGAGCAGAATAAAAAAGAGAGCCTTAAATACTTTCATCCGGGACACCCCTTTTCGGGAAGTTCTGAAGTAACAATAATATACCATTTTTTTGTTATGAAGGTAATTTCGAAGCTTTGATACAAAAGCCATTGATTCAATACGCTTTCATCAACAAAACCCTGCAAGAAATCGCTCAAAAAATCGGTGAACCACTACTATTTTCTCTTTTTCATCTTACCAAGAAGTTCAGCTGCTTGTTCCGGGTTTAAATTACCCTCTTCGAGTTTTCTGATGATCTTTGAAGCCTCTTGAATCTGACGATTTGCAAGTTCGAATCCCAGACTCGTCACCAGTTCTTCCAGTTTGCTCCTTGCAGTTGGATAAGAGATATTCAGCTCTTTCTGAAGTTCTGAAAGATTGCCTCTGTTCTTGACAAAAATCTTGAGAAAGTCCAGTAGCTCGTCAGGAAGGGAAAGCAGTTCGTCTTGCGAAAACGTTCCGATTATTCTGGTCTTGCATTTCTGACAGGTATACTCCGTGATTGCTAGAACTCCACCGCAGCTAGGACACTTGTCAAGTCGTTTCTTCATTGAGCTCCCTCCATCCTGTAGCAAAAAGATCACTCCCCCGATAAAAAATGATATCAGCTTGACCAGCAAAAAGTCAATGGAAAAGAGACCAATATATGGAAGAGTTCCATATTTTAGTCCTCCACTTAATAAAAGTGGATACATAAATAACAATATTTGATTCTTGGATTGTAAAAAATGCAGTATTTGCCAACAACCATCGGGATTTCATCTCTGCAGATTCTTGATCAGTGAGATCGTGCAAAGCGAAGCCGGAAATCCTCAATGTTTGCTTTCTGAGGGGACCTTATTAGAAGTTCTCTGGAACCCATGTAATAATTGTATTTCGAGAAGCAACAGCCGGTTATCTATTCAATGATCGTCTGTTTGGTCTCTATGCCAAACTTTGATACAATTATCGCCGCGAATATGCTAAGAGAAGACATGAATACCATTACGACAAGTACACTTCCGGTGATTCCCATAATCAAGCTTGTGAAGTATGGTGCGACTATCCCGGCCGCTCTTGCCATGACTCCTGACGTTCCATTTCCGAGTGCACGCATCTCCGTGGGATATAACTCGGGCGTATAGGCGTAAACCATTCCCCATGCTCCAAGAACAAAAAGAGAAATTAAGACGCTTGCGAACAAGAGAAGCCCTGAGCTGCTTACAAAGGCGATGATAATTGAGGAAACTGCCATCCCGCCGAAGAAGAATATGAGGGAGGGCTTTCTTCCGATCTTTTCAATAAGCAGTGCTGCGGCCATATACCCGGGAATCTGCATAATCAACATGAAAAAAGTGTACCAGAGCGATGAGACGGGAGTCAGACCTTTTGACATGAAGATCTTAGGCGCCCAAGTGTAAATTCCATAATAGACGAAGCTTACAGCAAACCAGCTTGTCCAGATCATGATAGTTCTTCTGGCAAGGCCACTCCTGAAAAGACCAAGAAGCGGTTGCTTTGACATCGCATGCATTTCAATCTCTTCGTCAATGTTCCTTCCAAGTATTCTCTCAAGTGCAGACTTTCCCTTCTTCATGAACTCGTATTTTGGACTTTCTGGAAGGAAGAAGGTAATTATTAGAAGTGGAATGCTGAATATTGCGAGGAAATAATATGACCAGCGCCATCCGAGAATGTCCAATGTGATCATCGTGAATCCCCCGGTAACAATGCTTCCAATTGCCCAGCTAGATTCGAGAAGAGCAAGATAGAGACCTCGGATTCTTATTGACGAAAACTCAGTCAAGTAGGCATTTACTACGGGCAGAAGGCCACCATAACCGAAACCAGAAATAAACCTTCCTAGGGAGAACATTCTCATTGAAAGAGAAGTTCCCGTAATCCCTGTTGCGAGGCCGGCAATCAATAGAAGAAAGAGGTTTGTCCATTTTCTTCCAAATCTATCGGAAATAGCACCGGAAAAGAGTGCGCCTAATAACATTCCTGCAAAGACTGAGCTGGCCATCATGTCTTGATTTCCAGCAGTGCCCGTAAGATCAACTATAATCGATGGAAGCGTTAATGAAGTGATCATTACTCCACCGGCCACGAGCATCCACTCAAGTGAAGTCAAGATAAGCAGCCTGGTTCTTCTGGCAGAAGTTACATACTTCTGAATTACTTCGTCAATGTTCATGAGAGCCTCCTTCAGGTAGCCAAAAAGTCATTTCTTTCCAATTTGCCTCTTATTCTTCCAAGAGTCTCTTCTGTATCTGCCTCTATTGTGTGAAGATGAACACCGTCCTTCGAAAGGCTAAGAAGTGGTACCGCATGAGATGCTTTCAAAGCTGCGATGAATCTGTTAAGATCGTCCATGTTCGACAGGTTCAATTTCCCTTTCAGTTCCCCATATACGGCATGAATTATGCTTACATCGATAACGCGTCCACCTGCTCTAATTATCTCCGAAAGCTCTCTATAAATTTCCTTTTCTGAGTGTTTCACCGAAACGACCATTTTGCAACTCTTTTTTCCATTGAGAACGTACCCTCTTGCAGTCGACGATATGTTGAATTCTCTTTGTCTCAGTTCTCCAATGTCCTTCACAATCATCTGTCTGCTGACGCCGGTCTCTAGAGAGAGAGCCTGTCCCTTTACGGGACTGGTTGAACGTTTCAAGACTTCAATAATGAAACGTTGTCTTTCGAGCTTCTCCATCTTTCACCTCCTGCAACGGTCACATTATAGCAGCTACTTTACAGCAAGTTCAATCCAAAAAAAATATGCCCCGAAGGGCACATTAAAGAGTTCAATAAAGCTGGTGGCAAGGGACGGAATCGAACCGTCGACACACGGATTTTCAGTCCGCTGCTCTACCTGCTGAGCTACCTCGCCATCAATCTGGTGGAAGCGACAGGGGTCGAACCTGTGGCCTTCTGCTTGTAAGGCAGACGCTCTTCCTCTGAGCTACGCTTCCACCGCTGGCGCCCTCACGGGGATTTGAACCCCGGTCGCCGGCGTGAAAGGCCAGTGTCCTAGGCCACTAGACGATGAGGGCCGAAGCACGTATTTTATATTACACTATAAACTCCTCACGGTCAAGAGGTCGAAGTTTCTTTCGTGGTCGCAGCATACCAGTTTCTGATGTTCAACGAGCTTTGGGGAGGGTTTTTTCATGATAGAATCTTGAAGAAAGGGGTGATCATGGTGCCGATTGACTTCAGAATGACGAAGAAGGGGCTGATACTTCTAATTGATTCGTACAGGAGCGTCGATGAACTGAGGCAGGATATCATGAAAAAGTTTGCCGACGCAAAGGACTTTTTCTCGGAGGGCGATGAAATTTCCTTGATGCTCACTCAGGATACTAGCAAACCGGACGATATAGTGAAGATTGTTTCTTTATTGAGCGACCTAGGAGTACACGTTAAAGATATTCTTGTGGGGAGTATGGAGCAGAAGGATGTAAAGGTCGGTCAGAAGTACGATCTTGTTAGAGAAAAGATCACAGAGGTGCGGGGAGCACAAATTATCAGAAGGAATCTGAGATCGGGACAAATAGTTGTTCATAACTACGATGTAGTGGTTGTTGGGAATGTTCATCCCGGTGCGGAAGTTATTGCAGGTGGTAGCGTAGTCATATTTGGGAGTGCAAAAGGTGTACTCAGAGCTGGTTACTCTCAGGGTGAGACGGGAATCATTGCTGCAATTGATTTGCAGCCTTCGCTAATTCAGATAGGCAATTTCTTAACTCAGGAATACGATCATTTTGATGGCCCTGCGGTGGCTCACGTCAGGACCGGCAGGATTGTAGTTGAAGAGGCAGATGATGTCAAGTTTGAAGTAAAGGGGGAGGCGAGTTGAGTTTAGCCCGTTTGTTAATGGATCTCTCCGATGCTTTTGGACCTGTGGGATATGAAGATGAAGTACATTCAGTGATTAGACGAGAAATAGGTCCCTTTGTTGATGAGATCTTTACAGATCAGATTGGAAATCTCGTTGCAGTCAAAAAAGGAACAGGGAAGAGAATAGGGATATTTACTCATGTAGATGAAGTCTCTCTGGTGATTTCCAAAATCGATGAAAGAGGCTTCGCCAGATTTGAAGAACTTGGAGGTATAGATCCAAAGGTTCTTATTTCTCAAAGGGTGAGAATAAAGAGCAGAGACGGAAAGGAAAGATACGGAGTTATCGGGATGCTCGCTCCGCATCTCCAGAAGAAGGAGTCTAGAGGAGAAGTGCCTTCATTCGACGAGCTATTCATCGATGCTTCAATCAACCCCGATTATTCAAAGATCGACATTGGTGATCTTGCAGTTGTAGATTTTTCGGCATTTGAGATGAACGGAAAAATATCCGGAAAAGCTCTAGATGATAGAGCCTGCGCAGCCATCAGCATAGAGACTGCGAAAGAGCTTTCGAAGTATCTCTCAACTCCTACGGTCTACTTCGTGTTTACCACAAGGGAAGAAGTTGGAGCAATTGGAGCTAAGGGCGCCGCCGAATTGCTGGAAATAGATCTCGGAGTTGCAATGGATGTAACTCATCATGATAAAGAGAGCGATATTGAGATCGGGAAGGGGCCGGCTCTATCTGTTGGCGGTCCAAACATTCACAAGGGATATTTCAAATTGCTTGATGATTACGCGAAGGATAAGGAATTCAAAGTTCAATATGAGTTCGGATCGGGACGAACGGGAACCGATGCAGACAACGTCCAGATAGCCGGAAGTGGTGTTCCAACACTGCTTCTTTCCCTTCCACAAATGTTCATGCACACCCCGGTTGAAGTCGTTCAGATTAGCGATGTTGCGGGCACAGCACGATTGCTTGCAGGTTTCTTTATCTCGCTGAACGGAGGCGAGAGCCTATGAAACTTGAGAGACTGAAGAAGCTGTGTGAATTACCAGGGATTTCCGGATTTGAGGAAAAAGTTTCCTCTTTCATTAAGGAGATCGTTGAAGACAGGGTTGACGACATCTGGATAGACACAGTTGGAAACTTGATTGCCCTTAAGAAGGGAAATGGGAAGACTTCGAAGAAACTAATGCTTCTGGCTCACACGGACGAAGTCGGACTAATGGTAAAGAAGATCAATGAAGATGGCACACTGTCTTTCACCAATATTGGAGGAGTCGATCCTAGAGTGCTAATGGGTAAGAAAGTCTTGGTGGGGGAAAGCCTTACTCCTGGAGTAATCGGATTTGAAGCGATACATACTCAAGATCCGTCATCGATTCTAAAAACGCCCAGTATGGGTAAATTGAGGATCTACTTGGGCTATTCCAAGAGAGATGAGGCTTCTAAGAGCCATAGAATTGGAGATCCGGTGTTTTTCGATACTCCATATAATGAAATAGGCGACTACGCATTTGCAAAATCCCTTGACGACAGAACTGGTTGTGAGGTTCTCATAAGAGTGCTTGAAAGTCTTGATGGAATTTCGACTGATTTCGATCTCTATTTTGCCTGGGTTGTTCAGGAAGAGGTAGGTCTAAGGGGCAGCGGAGTCGCTGCAAATCAGATAAAGCCGGATGTTGCTCTGGTCTTTGAAAACACTACTGCCGGAGACAATCCGGAGCTTCCTGACTACAGATGGGCCACAAGTCTTGGAAGAGGACCGGTGTTGACATTCGCCCATAGTGGGCTCGTTCTTGACAAGAAGATCCTTGATACTGTTGTAGAAACCGCGAAGTCCAACTCACTAAGTTTTCAGTACAAAAGCAGAATAGCTGGAGGTACTGACGCAGCGAGACTTGCAAGAGTCGTTTCTGGCATACCTTCGGGAGTAATCTCCACTCCTTCGAGATACATTCATTCTCCAACCTCAATAATAAACATCAACGATTTTCTTGGAGTTGCCAAACTTGCCAGTATATTAGTTAAGGAAGGGAAGGTGCTGTCTAGATGAAAAGTCTAATTGAAAAGCTGGTCACGATTAGTTCTCCCAGCGGCAGAGAGAATGCAATAAGAGAAGCAATAGCTGGAGAGATCAAACCCTATATTGATGAGATGAAGATAGATCCTCTGGGAAATCTTGTTGCTCTTAAGAAAGGGAGGAGCGGCAGAAAGCTGTTGTTTGATGGTCATATGGACGAAATTGGTGTGGTTGTTACTCACGTAGATTCTAAGGGTTTTCTGAGAGTAGATTCAATAGGAGGTCTCTCCCCGTACATGCTTCTGGGTTCCAGGCTGGTCTTTGAAACCGGTGCTTCAGGAGTTGTAGATGTTGAAGGGGAGACAATCAAGGATTTTGGAGAAACAATGAAAAGTCTCGACTACGACCACATCTTCGTTGATATTGGCGCTACTGATAAAGACGACGCCGAGAAAAGAGCTCCAGTTGGTACCTTTGGGACATATGATTCAACATTCGTTGATCTCGGAAAGAGACTAGTTTCGAAATCAATGGACGACAGGATTGCATGTGCAATAATGATTCAGGTGCTGAAGGAACTGGAGCAACCCGAAGACGATGTTTATTTTGTCTTTGCGGTCCAGGAAGAAGTGGGAATCGTAGGAGCCAGTGTCGCCGCTTTTGATATTATGCCTGATATGGCAGTTGCAATAGATGTAACTGCGGGACCGGATACTCCCAAATCCTTCAAGCGAATGGGCTTTAAGCTTGGAGGAGGTCCGACCATAAAAATTAAGGATCGTGGAAGCATTAGCTCTTCGAGAGTCGTTTCCAGGCTAAAGGAAGTAGCAGAGAAAAGGGACATCCCTACTCAGTACGAAGTCTTGATATTTGGAGGCACAGATGCGAGAGGATATCAGACGACAGGAAGAGGCATAGCTTCGGGAACCGTCTCGATTCCGTGTAGATATGTGCATTCTCCACACGAAATGGTTGACTACGATGATGTTCTCAATGCCGTCCGACTGCTGAAGGCGCTTGCAGAAGAAGGAGTAGAATGAGAAGAATTGCTTTCACAAAGGAGTCGGCAGACAGATGTCAGCTGATTTTTGGGAAGGATCTAATTGACAGGCTTCCTCAGTCTGTAAGAATAGTCGACTCGGGATTCAGGAAGTTTTTTGGAAAGAGTTTGGAAGACGAATATCTGATGCCTGGCGGTGAACACATAAAGTCAGTTGATAGAGTGTTCGAAATCTATCAGCTGATAAGGACGTCCAAGAGCAAAGCTATTACCGTAATTGGTGGAGGTTCAATTATCGATCTTGTAGGCTACGCATCTGCAGGTCATGCAGAAGTTGAGAAGCTCTTCCTTTTTCCCACGACTACTGTAAGTCAAATAATGCCTGCTGTGAATGGATTCGGAGTGAATTTCGAGTTCGTGAAAGACTTACTTTCGTCAAAAGGACTGCCCAACAAAGTCTTTATCGATTCATCTATCAGCTTCTGGTCTTACAGCCACTTGTCGCGCAGCAATTTTCTCTTTCCCCTGCTAGTTGCGCTTTCCTTCGACAAGAGGTTGTTCAAGTATCTCTTTAATCATTTAGTTGCCGGCAGCGAAGTATCAGCTGAGCTTTGGGATGATGTGATTTTCTCCTCGGCAAAAGCTTATTTGACTGGAATAGAGATTGGGAAATCAGTTGTTGGCGGGGAAATTGCGAGGCACATTGAAACAGCTTCGAGACTGAGGGCAGGAAATCAAGTTTCTCTGATCGTCGGAGCAATGATCGAATTGCGCCTTGCTGAAGAATTGGGAGCAAATGACAACAAAATTGCCGAGGATTTCTTTCGGTCTGTCAGGCTACTATGGAAAGAGGATTGGACTTCAAGGATCGACATGTCTTCTCTAGTGGATGTGATTGATCAAAAGGGCGGTGTGAGAATCAGCATGCCCGACGAAGGACTTGATAAAACGCTCTTCGTTGGATCCAAAGTGTTTGAAAGGTTTGTTAGAGAAAAGACTTGGAGGGGATTGGAGAGCTTTGTATGAATGAAGGATCGCACGATTATGTTTTGAAGGCTCTGATTGTTGTCGTCCTTGGTCTGTCTGCGATAGTTCTCACGCTCGGTGGTTACGCGATAGTACTCAGGGAAGAAAACAAGAGATCGGAACTCATAATTGAAGAAATCCGCAATTCGGTTCTTTCTCCAATAGTTGATCAGCCTGAAATGGAAGAGAACCCCGTAAGTCTTCCAACGGGCACGCAGGTCATTAGGGAGACAATACCAATTCCTGAAACCCAGAACTTCTTCCTTGAGACTTTCGATTACCGAAGGTTGATAATCAACTCGTTTGACTTCCTGGCTGAAGGCTCGGAATTTGGATACGTGGTTGTGGAAGAAGGGACTGCATTCAAGTTGTGCGTGGAAAAGGGTCTCGGCAAGTATTTCATTACAAGAGTGGGAGACGGTTTTGGTGTGATGTTTCTGGGTGAAAATCCTCTTGCTGGGCTCTATGATTCGAAAACCGCATACGGAATTCAGCTGGTTTCTCATACAGTGTCCGATGGAATTGCTCCGCAAGTAATGGACCTAAGGAGTGCAGGGTTTCCCGCTTTTGTGTATAAATCAGTCACTGCTGATGGAAGGACATTCTATGCGGCGATTCTTGGAGTTTTTCCTGATGCGACAGCTGCACGAGAGTATTCTTCAACAGTTGATGTCGAGGCTCTCCAGAGAACAACCGGCTGGAACATCACAGATAGATTTCCGAGGCAATTGAAATGAGAAAGCTAACTGCTAAAGAGCTGCAGGTAACCGGATCGATTCTAGTACTTGTTCTCATGGGCTTTGTTGCACTTACGGGTTATAGAGGGACAGAGATTCAAGAAGATAGAGTCGATCAAAAGGAGTCCGTAGATTTCCCGATTGATCTAAACTCCTGTAGCGGGAAGGAGCTTGAGTTGCTTCCTGGAATTGGTCCGGCAAAGGCCAAAGCGATTATAGACTACAGAACCTCGGTAGGTTCATTCAGTTCAGTTGATGATCTTCTACTGGTAAGAGGTATAGGTGAGAAGACATTAAACGCTTTCAGAGAAATGGTATCTGTCTCAGGTGTGTCTGCCGAATCAACACATGGAGCTACCTTAATTGACATAAACGCGGCCGATGCAATTGCCTTACAAAGCATTCCAGGGATCGGTGAAGCCAAAGCAGCCGCGATAATTGAATTTAGAGAACTCAATGGATTGATAGATAATGAGGAAGATCTTCTAAAAATACCGGGCATTGGTCCCTCAATACTTAGTGAGGTTCTGGCCCACATTCTTCCCCTTCCTGAATGTGAGAAACAGGAAGGTTCAAAGAAGGTGAATATCAACGCCGCTGACTTGGAAGAGCTTTGCCGCCTACCCGGCATCGGCCCAGCCATTGCCCAGAGAATTGTTGATTTTAGGGAGAGTTTCGGACCATTTCGCTCATATGATGATCTGACAAAGGTTAGCGGCATTGGCGAAAAGACTGTTGTAAGGCTTGAGGAGCTGATCGAATTTTGAACCTACTTCATGTCTGCTGCGCGCCTGATCTTGTGAGCGCTGTTGTTAAGAGAGCCGAACTCAGAAAATCCGAGCTATTCTTCTATAATCCTAATATCTTTCCAGTTGAAGAATTCCTCAGGAGATACGATGCTTTGAGAAAGGTATGTGCAGAAATGTCTCTTGATCTCCCGGAACAATATTACTTTCCTGAAGACTTCTCGGATGTTCTAGATTCATTTGGTGCCGAGCGGGAAGGCGGGATGAGATGCGTAAAATGTATAGAACTCAGGCTTAGAAAGACCGCTATTTTAGCAAAATCGATTGGTGCTTCAAGTTTCACCACAACGCTTCTGGCAAGTCCCATGAAGTCAATCGCCCAAGTGACTCTGATAGGAGAGAAGCTGGCCGCAGAGTTTGATATTGAGTTTGTTTCCGGCAATTTTAGAGCAGATAGAGATGAGTTAAGAGATCTTCTAAAAGGTGTCTACAGGCAGAATTACTGCGGTTGTCTGCCCAGCAGAAATGAAGCAATAAGGAAGAGAGAGATCACCGATTCAAAGGATCGCGAAAGGCTTGAGAAAGATTTCAAGAAATTCGTCGATCTATGGGATTTCAGAGGTAGCGTGATTCCTAGGAGCAGGATTCATCTCGAGGAGATTTCGGATTTGAAAAAGTTAGTTGCGATAGTCAAACCCTCCGCGCTTTTCGATGATATCCGAGACGCGGAACTTGGGGACAGAAGATGGCTGAAGACTGGTAGCTACAATTGCCGAATAATCAGGGAGAAGGAGTAATGGAAGCTTTAGCTAAAAGGATCAGAACACTGGGAGAAGAGTGCGGCATGATCTTTCGCCTTGTGGACGAGAATGGAGTTCCTTACGATGGAAAAATCGATTTCGAAGTTCCTAAGCTTGTTCTTGCTCTTTCGAAAGCCACAGGTTCAAGAAGTTCAACGGTGGTTGATGGAATCCAGATTACCGCTCTTTATCTGGAAGATAGTAGAGAGAAGTGCTACTTGATGGTGCTTGGAGAGTTCCTTGAGGACAATGCATACAGGCTTTTAAGAACAGTAATAAAGCTCTATGAGGGCGATCTATGATTGAATTTTTCTTGCGTAATACAGGACGACAGATCGATCTTGATTCAACGCTGGATTGTGGTCAGACTTTTCGCTGGCTAAAGGACGGAGAGTGGTGGAAGGGTGTCGTTCGTGATACCGTTATTTTCTTGAAAGAAGATTCAGAGGGTATCACAGTGAGATCCTCTTCGGAATCTCTGTTGGGAAGAGACGTCCACCAGGGGATTGAGTACTATCTTGGTCTTGAAGATGATCTGCATGTGATTCATTCAACTCTGGAAAGGAGACTTCGAGCCTTCGACCTGAAAGTCAGAACTGTCTCTGAAAAGGCTCTGGCAGAAGCTTCTGGCCTACGTATTCTCAGACAGGATTCATTTGAAATGGTTGTTGAATACATCCTTTCAACTCGTAACAGCATACCAATGATTCGCTGGATGAGCGACAGATTATCTGAACTCTTCCCTGAGAACAGGATTGATTTCTGTGGAGAAAGCTTCTATGCCTTTCCTTCTTTGAGTCAGTTGAAGAGAATTTCGGAGGAAGCTTTAATCGGCCTGAAGATTGGCTTCAGAGTTCCGTGGCTCCTGAAGCTCTTCTCAAAAGTAGAGACAGAATCATACTTTTCGGAGCTTTCAACTTTGACAGTTGAAGAGAAGCTTGAAGAACTGACAAAACACGATGGTATCGGTTACAAAGTGGGAAGCTGCGTAATTCTCTTTTCTTATGGCGAACTTGGTGCATTTCCAGTTGATATTTGGATTAGCAGGGTTATGAAGGATTTGTTTGCCTTTTGTGGTTCCACAAAGAAGTTGATGCAGTTTGGAATGGATTCATTTTCTCCGTATGGAGGATACTATCAAGAAGCACTCTTCAGATATTACAGAACGCATAAACTGGGAAGAGATCTTAAGTGAGAATTAATGTTATCGGGGGAGGACTCGCCGGTTCTGAAGCCGCGCTAAGCCTTGCCGATTTTGGGAATGAAGTGGTTCTTTACGAGATGAGGCCTGCCAAGAATACGGAGGTTCATCACACGGGAAACTTTGCTGAATTAGTCTGCAGTAACTCGTTAAAATCTGAATCACTGGAAAACGCATCGGGTCTGCTTAAAGAAGAAGGATATAAGTTGGGATCCCGACTTCTCCAGATTGCTCATCATCACAGAGTCCCTGCAGGGAAGGCGCTCGCAGTGAACCGGGAGACATTTTCTGAAGAAGTCTCCAATAGAATGGAAAACCATCCTTTGATCAGAATTGAAAGACAGGAGATCTGTTCACTTTCCCTGGATGACTCGGTCAATGTCGTCTGTACCGGCCCTCTAACTTCTGGTTGTCTCGGAGAGTTTCTTACTGAGTTGTTTGGAGATTCGCTCTTCTTTTTTGATGCAGTTGCTCCAATAGTTGCGGCGGACTCAGTTGATTTTTCGCAGGCGTTTGTCGCGGATCGATACGCATTAGAAGGTGATTATGTGAATTGTCCGCTTTCCAGGGAGGATTACGAGGTGTTTTGGAAAGAACTGGTGATGGCGGAAGTGGCAGAGGTTGAGAATTTTTCGGATCGTTTTCTCTTTGAAAGATGTCAACCTTTTGAAGAGATTGCTCGAAGCGGGATCGATGCGCTTAGATACGGCCCTATGAAGCCTGTCGGATTGATCGAGCCCGTTACAGGTAAAGAACCGTATGCAGTAGTGCAACTCAGGAAGGAAAACGTTTCTGGTTCCTTGTTGGGCATTGTGGGTTTTCAAACAAGACTCAGGTGGAATGAACAGAAGAGAATACTCTCGCTTATACCCGCCCTGAGAGCCGTTGAAATTGTTAGGTACGGTGTAATGCACAGAAACACATTTCTTGACTCGCCGAGGCTTCTAAAGCAAGATTTACAATCCAAAATCAAGAAGGGGCTGTTCTTCGCAGGACAGATCAGTGGCCTCGAGGGATACGTTGAGGCAATAGTCTCCGGTAGGATTGTTGCGATGAATGTGAATCGTTTCGTTCATGGTTGCCGGACCCTTATTCCCCCAACTGAGACTATGATAGGCGGACTAATCCAGCATGTCACAGTCTCGGGCAGAAGTCCTCTGAAACCTGTGTATGCAAATTTCGGTTTGCTTCCCGAAATTAGGATAAGGAACAAAAGAGAAAAGAACAGAGTGAAGGTAATTAGAGCGCAAGAGGAAATACAGCGCTTCCTGGAAGGGGTGGAGAGATGATTCTCATCAGTCAGCCGGTTTTTTCGCCAAGGCCGTGGGGCAACCGGAACTTGAACAGACTTTACGGGATTGCATCTAAGGAACCCATTGGTGAGGTCTGGCTTCTGTCTGATATTGAAGACATGAAGACGCGCTTGACTGCGGACTCAACAACAGTTTACCCAGAGAGTATTGTGGAGGAATTAGTGGGACACGCTTTGCCGAGATTTCCACTGATGGTGAAGTATATCTCTGCAAATGAATGGCTATCAGTGCAGGTCCACCCTGACGATGAACTTGCTAAAATCTATGAAGGAGAGCCTTGGGGGAAAAGCGAGTGCTGGTACTTCCTGGGCGAAGGTCAGGTTCTTGCAGGACTGAAGGAAAGAGAAAAGTCATTCCCTGACGTCAGAGAAGAAGACCTGAACTACATTCGCCTGAGACGAGGAGATCTCTTGTCACTGCCTGCCGGCATTGTACATGCAATAGGACCCGGTTCGAAGCTCATAGAGATTCAGCAGAACAGCGATATTACTTACAGGCTCTTTGACTGGAATAGGGGACGGGACCTAAACCTCGATAGAGCGTTGAATGTTAGCAAACCCTCGCTCATGCCCAAGCTTGAGAAGAAAATGAATCATTTCGAGTGGGAGTATTTCTCAATCGAGAAGACCGATTCTTTCTCCGGAAAGGGAATCTGTATAACAATCGGAGATAAGCCAACTTTGTACGTTGTTATTGATGACCTGTTGGAAATGGAGACTGAGTTTCTGGCGGTTACTCTTGGTCCGTTTTGGGGTGGGGCTATATGAAGCGTTTGGTGGCAGTTGTGATTACTTTGACCGTTTTGGCTCTCGTCTTTGCGATTGACAACATCGACCTTCTCCTTTCGAAAGAGTACTTGGTTGAATTGCAGTCACAAAATAGTCATGATCCGGAAGCAGAAGCCTTCCTGGCCATAGCAATCGGGCTCAAATATAGAGAGACAATTCAACCAAATTACAAAGTGTGGTTCACCAACCTCTATTCAGGTCTTGAAGTGAATCTTCTTTCTCCTCAGCTGCAGGAAGGTCTACAGATAGTAGAAGAACTGGTTTTCGTATCCACTGTCTCGGCACTAAATATGCTTTATTCAACTATGAGCAATGATGATCTGATCAAAGCGATTTCGTTGAGAGCTTTCTTCTACGACTGGATCGACACAAGGGATCCCAGGTCGGCGAGACAGATAGAAGAGACTGCCAACGAGCTTATTGATGACCGACCCGGTCAGTATTTTCCTTACAAAGCTCTTTTGGAGCTATATTCTAGCGGCGGTTCAATGGACGGCCAGAGACTCCTGGAAATTCGTGAGAGAATATTTTCTGAGAATATTGAGGGATTGCTTGGAGATGATCTGATACAAAGTGAATTTGTGTCAGGACTAGAAGAACTTGTGATAGACGATTTTGTGAGGCTGGGATCAGAGGATCCTCTATCGAGATACTACGCTGCAATGTCGTACATTGAAACTGGAGAATCTGCGGCAGGTTTTGAGATCCTTGAAGATCTTGATTTGAATAAGATTCCGCCTAGATTAGCTTCCAATGCCTCCTTGGTAATTGGAGACTTGAAACTTGAAGAAGGCGATTTTGACAGAGCCATTGAGCGATATCAAGAATCAGTAAGATTCTGGTCCAACAATTCGCGAGCTATCAGAAATCTTGGAATGGCATACTATAAGACCAAGGATCGAGACTACTACGATCTTGCGAGATTCTATCTACAGCTGAGTGGCTATGAGGATTTCGATACTGAAGTGAAGTCGGCCTTGAGCGAGTTAAGAAGAAGAGCGATATTTGAGCTGGCACTTGTCACAGTGGTTCCGCTGACTGTGGTAGTAGTTGTAGGACTCTTTCTGTTAGAATACGTTAGTAGAAAGAGAAAGAGTTCACAAGAGCGGAAGGCAATGAGAGAAGACGGAGGAAACAATGAGGATTGATGTTCTAGATAAAGGTTTTGTTGAGCTAGTGGATCAGATGGGTGATGACTATTCTGCGGTCCAAGCTGCGAGAACTAGCTACGGCAAGGGTTTAACAAACAAAGAAAGAGACGATCGCCTTATCCATTACTTGATGAAGAACGGGCATCATTCGCCCTTTGAACATATTGTGTTCAAGTTTCATTTGAAACTTCCAATTTTTGTGATGAGACAGCTTGTCCGTCACAGGATCGCGTCTATCAACGAGCGGAGTGGTAGATATACAGAGTTCTCTGAAGAGTGGTATCTGCCGAGCGAAATAAGGACTCCCGACAGAGACAACAGGCAGGGTTCGGTTGTTAGTGACGACACGAAGCTGAACAACACGGCGATCGAAATTATCAGCAAAGCCTATAAAAATTCCTTTGACGCATATTCAAAGCTTCTCGAAATTGGGGTTGCGAGAGAGGTAGCGCGAGTCGTTCTACCAACTTCAATGTACACAGAGGCTTACTGGACCATAAACGTCAGGTCGATGATGAACTTCCTCAACCAGAGGGCAGATTCACATGCTCAAGTGGAAATCCAGCAGTATGCAATCGCGATTGCAGAGATTCTGAAGACAAGTTGTCCGGTGACGTTTGACGCCTTCATTCAGCACAACTACGCGGGTGATCTTCTGAACAAGGAGGTTAGGGGATGAGGTTATCTAAAATCATCCAGTTACTCGAATGTGAAGTTCTCATCATCAAAGATGAAGATCCTGAGATAGAGTCAGTGGGTGCGGCCGACCTGATGAGTGACGTACTTGCTTTTGGAGGCCCCGGAATGATTCTAGTGACGGGTTTGAACTCTCCTCAATGTGTTAGAACAGCTTCTGTGGTTGGAGCTGCAGCAGTAGTCATTATTAGGAAGAGGAATGTTCCTGAGACCACTATTGAGCTTGCTCGGGAACTCGACATGCCCCTTGTCCATGCAAAGATGTCGATGTATAGAGCCTGTGGGATTCTATTCAGAGAGGGTCTCGGAGATTCTCTTGAGGAAGGCAAACATCTTGGCTGAAAGAAATGTTGATGAGCTTCTTGACAAACTGAGGGGATTGTTCGCCGATATTACGGCAGAAGACATAATGATAAGAAGCGTTGTAACTCTCACTAAAGATAGAACGATGTGGCAGGCTAAGGAACTCATGAGAATCTGTAAGATTTCGGGTGTCCCCATTACCGATGTTGACAATCAGCTTGAAGGAATAGTCAGCATAGAAGATATAATTGTTGCTCTGGAAGGTAACTACATTACAGATCCAATAGAAAAGCACATGACCAGAGACCTAATAACTTTCTCACCGGAGACTAATCTCGAGATGCTAATCGAGCGATTCAACCGTTACAGGTACGGAAGATTTCCGGTGGTGGATTCTAACGGAAAGCTTCTCGGCATAATTTCCAAGAAGGACATAATCGGGGCGATTCTTGACAAATTTAGGCTTATTTACGTTCACGATACGAGAAGAAGAGAAGTGCTGGAAAGAAGCGTTGACTGGTTTGACAAGTCTTTGATTTCAGGTGACTATGTTGAAAAAACCAGTGCAGATTTCGTCTACCACATTGATTATACCGATATTGACACGGCGGGAGTCGGGTCTGCCAAGCTAAAGAGTTATTTGAAGACATTGACAGACGATGATACCCTCATAAGAAGGGTTTCGATTGCTTGTTACGAAGCTGAAGTCAATGTTGTGATCCATAGCGGAAGTGAAGGGTACATCTTTGCCTGGTACGATGAAGACGTTGCTAGAGTAAGGGTTGAGGATTATGGAAGAGGAATAGATAATGTTGAACAGGCGATGAAGGAAGGGTTCTCAACTGCTTCAGATCATGTTCGTGAACTTGGTTTTGGTGCTGGAATGGGTCTGCCAAACATGAGGAGATATTCGGACAAGATGGTTGTGGTCTCTGAAGCAGGAAAAGGGGTCGTCGTGGAAATGCACTTTTATCAGAATGGGAGGAAATGATATGAAGCTGAACAAACTAGTTGAAAAGTGCGAACTTAGAGTGATCACTAGCTTGCCTCTAGAGGCAGACATATCAGACGCTTACATCGGAGATTTGCTTAGCGACGTAATGGGGAACGCCCCGTCGGAGTCAATCTGGTTGACTGTTCAGTCTCATATGAACATACTTGCCGTAGCAACAATTGTCGGAGCAAGAGCGATAGTTCTCTGTAATGGTCTGCATTTTGAGGAAACTACGATAAGAAAAGCCGACGAGACGGGAGTTGTGCTTCTTGAAAGTGATGAAACAACCTTCAATCTTGCTTTGAAACTAATGAAAAGTGGTTTGAAAGGCTGAGCGATTTGCCATTTCTTTGTGATTTTCATATTCATAGTTGCCTATCTCCCTGTGCAGATATCACGATGACTCCTCGCGAGATAGCATCAGTATGCGTGTCAAAGGGGATCGATTGGGTTTCAATTACTGATCACAACAGTGCCGGGAATGTTAGGGTTTTCAGTAGAGTTCTGAGTAGAGCTGGAGTGTCTTTCATTCCTGGTATAGAAGTACATACAGTTGAAGACGTTCATGTTTTGGCGTATTTTCCTGAGGTTTCGCTGGCCGAGGCTTATTCTGACTGGATTAGAAAGGAGAGGCTTCCGCATATTGCAGTAGATCCAGAAATATCTGGTTATCAGTTGTTCGTCGATGATGATGATTCCTTTACCGGAGTGGAAGAATTCTGGCTTGGCCAACCAACTACTCTGAGCATCTCAGAAACTCTAGAAACTGTTCATGATAACGGGGGGATATCAGTTATGGCTCATGTTGACAGGAAGATGGGCCTTATAACTCAGCTCGGAGTTATCCCCGAGGAGTATAGAGAGGTACCGATGGAGATCTCTTTTAGAAAGACCTTAACTAAAGGCTTTGAGTCAAGAAACATCCTTCATTCAAGCGATGCTCACAGTTTGAATGTAATTGCACCCACTGTGTTCATTTCGGCGAATACAAGGAGTTTTAAAGAGTTTCAGGCGGCGATTTTTTCTTTTGGAAAGGCGTTGGAAATAATATGGGACTGAGAACAATATGCGATCACATACTTGACATTGCTCAAAATGCAGTAGATTCCGGAACTAAGAAGGCTGAACTAAGAATCCAGGAGAAGAGAGGAAGTAGTTTCTCTTTTTCAGTACTTGATTGGGGTAAGGGAATTCCTTCTGAATTGCTTGAGGCTGTTTTGGATCCCTTCTTTACAGAGAAGAGAAAGAAAGTGAAATTCGGACTAGGACTCCCAATGCTGAAATTTGCAGCGGAGGCTACTGGAGGAAGATTCCTAATTGACTCAAAAATGGGATCGGGTACGGAAATAACTGCGTCTTTCTTGCTCTCTAGTTTTGATTGTCAGCCTGTGGGAGATATCCCTTCGACTCTATTTGCTGTAATTACTATGAATGATGATGTAGACTGGACAGTAGAGAGAGTCCTCGATGAAGATGGCTACACATTCTCTTCATCTCAGTTTAGAGAAGCTTTGGGGAACGACTGTTTCACTTTTCCAGTCAAAATGAAGATGATTCTAGGTATTCTTCAAGAGGCAGAAATATCACTGGGAGGTTTATCGAATGTCTACTAGAAGACTGTTTGTAATTTTTGCATTGGTTCTGATCTCTGCTTTTGTAGCAGCAGGTATGATTCCCACAAGAATAGCAATTCTTGACAACAGAGTTATCTCAGACAATGAAATTCTTGGGATGCTGAACATTCAACGTGGTAAAGAGATCAGCGATTCCGAAATCAGGGATGCTTTGGAAAGAGTAAAGAGCAGTGGCTATTTTTCCGACGTTTACTACTCTTTTGATGAATCGTCTAACCTTTTATCAATACAGGTAAAAGAGTATCCCGTAGTGGATGTTGTAGTCGCGTTCGATGGACCAAAAATCGTTGAAGAATCTGTTCTGGAGTCTGTCTCAGTTATTAAAAGTGGCAAGCCTATGAATCCCTCCAGACTGATGTACGATATTCCGCTCACTTTGGAAGCCATTGAAGTTGAACTAAGGGAAAATGGTTACATAGAACCGTTTGTCAAAGTGGATTGGGAAACAGACAAGAGCAGATCAGACATCTTTTCAGGCAACATTTCTGACAGGGTGAAGGTAACTTTCAAAGTCAAAGTGTCCTTCCTCTGGGAAATTACGATAGATGCACCTATTTCCGATGACGCAAAATCCTATCTTGCTAGTAAGTTGCAAATGGATTACCTGAAGAAGTACTATGATACTTCAATTCTCATAAGGTGGATTAATTCAAAGAAAAAGTACGTCCCCAAGATAGAAGACATAAACACAGCTGTTCAGACAATTTACAGTACTTACTATGCCAACCGGAATGGGCAGTGGGGACTTGACGACTTAACATACCAAGCAATGATCATGACATTAAACAATGCTTTGAAAAGTGTGAGGCAGGTAACTCTTCCCGAAGAGGTCAAGGAAAACAGTGCGTTGTCGATGAGCATAACCTTTACACCTGTTGAATATGTGAAGTCTGAATTCAATCTCAGGAGTGTTTTTGTTGAAGGAAACGTCAATCTCCAGAAAGGCGAAATTCTTCGGGAGACAGGACTTATCGAAGGTCAGAAGGTTGACAACGAAGTCGCAACGAAGGCTGTCCAGGCTGTTCAGGATATGTACAGCGACAGTGGGTATCCCTTCATGAGAATCGAGCCGGCAATTGATGAGAAGATAGGTTTCTTCAGTCTCAAGATTACGGAGCCGCAAGTCAGAGACATCACGGTCGAGTTTGACGGTCCAAAGAAGACACAGGACTATCTGATTAGCGAGAAGATAGTTATAGAAAAGGGCAAGGTTTTATCCTTAGATGAACTCAGGAACACCTATGCATTCTTGAACAATACAGGCTATTTTTCCAAAGTGGACATCGTTCCTGTGCCTGTGGGTACGGATGCGCTAGATGTCAATATCACGCTCAAGGAAACCGACAAGAACAACAAGATTGGCGGCGGAGGAGGCTGGCAGAATGGACTGAATCTCTATCTGGATCTCGGTCTTCTCAATGTTTGGGGCTACGGTCAGAACATTTCGACTACTCTCAGCGTCACGCTCCCCATGCCTAATAATAAAGAAATAGTTGTCACCGACGGTGCAACTGAAACAACTACAAGAAGACCTGCCTTCGATGCCACGATCGGTTATTCAATACCGAAGATCGCCGACTCTCGTCTTGATCTCGATACAGCCTTCAAACTGAAGTTTACCGGATTCAATACGACTGTCGATTCAACGGATACTCTAGTTGAAAAGTCATCGCAGGAAACGGAGTTCATGTTTTCCTTGACTCCTATCTACAATATCTCACCAGGACAGAAAGTCGGATTCACTGCCGGTTATGAATACTTGATGTCCGAGAGTCAGGTTTCCACAGCGACTAAGGCATCAACGGGAACGGAGACTGGCAGCATATCCGAAAGTTTTGACGGTCTCTTCACGGGTTTGAGCTACGAGCTTACGACGCGTGATGATCTTATGAGGCCGACGATGGGAAGCGAGTACCTTGCAGGCTTGAACGTAAGAGGGATATTTGGAAAGGGAAACAAGTTATTTGTATCTGGTTATGCAGAATACAGGAACTTCATGTCTATAGGAGATCCAGTTCTCGGATTCAGAATAAGGACTCAGCAGTTGTTTCCTCTTTCTCCGCAGGGGGTCTTCAGGAGCTATTTGTTGAGCCCCGACACATATATTAGGGTAAGAGGTTCACAGAGTATAGGCCAAAACGCGTACGGGGTAACCGTCGGTTCTGCACAATTAAGATATCCGCTTACGCCAGAAGCTTCATCAATACCTGTAGACATTGTAGGGTTTGGCGACTTGCTTTTCTATCGTAATACCTCTGGTGGAGATGTTATTGGAGGCAACTTCCTTGCGGACTTCGGTCTTTGTTTGGATATCTCAATACCGATGATAGGACTGGTTAGGCTGGGTTACGGATATAATACCCATCTGGCCGATCAGAGTTCGACAAGTGGAAAACCTTACTATGGGACACCGTTCTTTGGTTTCGGGCCTGCCTTCTGATAGAGGAAAAAGAGCGCGGCGGGAGCCGCGCTCTTTCTATACAATCATCTTATTGTGCGAAGGAAGTTCAGAACAGAAGACGAGTTGGCAACTGGATTGTATCCGCCTTCTTGAACTATCAGTTTCTGAACGTCAATTTCACCGATGAGCCTACCCATCATTGAGAAGTCTTCATCGTTCAAATTGAAGTGGCCAATGCCGTCGTTCTTGTGACCGTCAATTCCCAAGGAAACAATGAGCAAGTCTGGAGCAAAGTCATCTATTTCCTGAAGGGCCTTTGAAAGTGTTCGCATGTATTCAGGACCTTCTGTTCCACCGGCAAGGGGGAAATTCATGTTAAATCCTTCTCCGGAATCTGAACCTATCTCCCATGGATTACCGCTTATCCAAGGATAGAATATCTTTGGATCACCATGGATTGAGACATAGAAGACTGTGTCGTCATAATAGAAGATCTCCTGGGTCCCGTTGCCGTGATGAAAATCAACATCCAGAATCGCAACAAAACCCCTTGTGTGTTTCTGATAATACCTGGCTGCAATTGCGGCGTTGTTGAAGTAGCAATAACCTCCACCAGTCGATATCCCCGCATGATGTCCGGGCGGTCTGCATAACGCGTAGGAGACAGCTTCGCTTTCAAGAATAGAATCAACAGCATTCAGGGCTGTAGAGACGGATGCAAGGGCTCCAAGGTAACAGCCCGAAGTAACTGGGGTCCCTGTGTCAAAAAGCTTATCATATCCAAAAACCTCTGGAAAGTATTCTCTGTCCTTCGATACCGAGAGGCTCTTTTCTTTCAACCATTCAACATATTCAGGGGTATGAACCTGGTATACATGAGAACAATGATAGTCACGCGGTTCCTTAATCTGAAATCCAGAGGATTCCAGTGCACTCCGAATTGCCTCAATTCTCTCCGGTTTGTCTGGGTTCTCAATCCATATCCCATCTTCAAGCTCTTTCATTGGCAGATGAAAGAGATGTCTTCTATCGTAAAATACCATCAACTGTCTGTCACCCGATTCTCATCGACCTCAATTTCAAGTTTTTCTACTCTTTTCTTATGACGGCCGCCTTCTTCTGACGAACTGAGAAAAGCATCGACAATCCAACTGGCCAGTTCGCTACCTATCAATCTGCCTCCGAGAACAAGAACGTTTGCGTGGTTATGTCTCCTGGCAAGCTCTGCCATCTCGGGGAAAAAGCATAGAGCTGCACGAATTCCTCTGTGCTTGTTTGCCGCAATCGACATCCCAATTCCAGTTCCACAAAGCAAAATACCAAAATCAGCTTCTCCATTCGTTACTAATCCGCATACCTTTTCAGAAAAGTCAGGATAGTCTACCGAATAGGTGCCTGATTCAGGACCGAGATCATATACTGTGTGACCCTTTTTCTCTAAGTCGCTTACAAGATAGGATTTCAGCTCATATGCAGCGTGATCAGAACCAATCGCAATCTTCATCTTATGACTCCTCAATTGTGAAATTACTTGTACCAGCGGAGGACTCCGGAAAGCCGGCCCTGTATCTTCACTCTGTTCGCTTCTACGACGATGGGAAGCATCTCCGGATTTGAAGGCACAAGTCGAATCTTCGGTCCCTCATTTTCGTACTTCTTAAGAGTAGCATACTCATCATCTATCAAAGCCACCACAATATCACCATTATTTGCCCACTCCTGCTTTCTTATGATCACGAAGTCTCCATTTACTATGTGGGATTCAATCATGCTGTTGCCGGTGACTCTCAGCATGTAGTACTCAAATCCTCTTCTGATCATCCAAAGCGGTACTGGTATCTTCTCTTCTTCCGTTTGGACAGCCTGTACTGCTTCGCCCGCAGCAACATTGCCGATGACAGGGAGCATTACCACATCTTCGCCAGGTGTCAATGAAGAGCCGTCTGGACTTTTAAGAACTCTTATTCCACGAGAGACACCTGTTCTTTCGATGTAGCCCTTCTTCTCCAGAGACTCAAGATGCTTAGCCACTCCGCGTGGAGAAGAAATGTCGAAATCTCTGCAGATATCTCTGATGCTTGGAGGGTAACCATAGAGCTTAATGAAGTTCTCGATGTACTCCAGAATTTTCTTCTGTTTCTCCGTCAGCGTCAATTCATGACACCCCCTATTCTCGGCCGGGATCTCAGTCAACTACTACAGCCATTGTCGCAACGATATCATTTTCCTTTAGATCCACTATCCTGACTCCCTTGGTCACTCTTCCAGTTGGTCTAACCTGGGAAATGGGGATTCTTATTGACATCCCTGATTTAGTAGCAAGTATCACTTGGTCATCCCCAGTAACCACAAGAGTTCCGATAACTTGACCGATCTTTTCCAGCCCATAAATGTTCTTTACTCCCAAGCCGCCCCGATTCTGACATCTGTATTCCGGAATGTGAGTCCTCTTGCCGCCGCCCTTCTGAGTTGCAGTGAGAAGATACCTCTCATCTTCTGCCGCTACGATGTTTGCTCCGACGACCTCATCGTTTTTCTTCAACCTGATTCCCATCACTCCCGCGGCGCTCCTGCCCATTGAACGTACCTGTTCAAGGGAGAATCTAATAACCATCCCATTTTTCGTAGAGATTATGATTGTGTCGTTCTCTTTTGTTGTAAGCGATGCATCTATGACCCTGTCGCTTTCGTTCAACCCTATGGCCTTTATTCCGGACACACGGACATTAAGAAAGGCCTCAAATTCTGTCTTCTTAATCTTGCCCGAACGGGTTGTAATGACGAGATACTTTCCTTGAACCTCTTCCCTTCTTGTAGAAAGAACGGCCTGGACATTTTCGTCGGGGTCGATCTTTATGTAATTTGCAAGGAGCTTTCCCTTTGAGTCTCTCGAAGAGTGATCAATTATGTGATTGCTCAGTACGTATGCTTTACCCTTTGAAGTTATGATAACAGTCTTGCTAAGTCTCGTAGTCGTCAGAATATTGACCACGAAATCTTCTTCACCCGTTCGTACTCCTATGACACCCTTACCGCCTCTGCCTTGTTTTCTGTAACTTTCGAGAGGAGTTGACTTTATGTAGCCCTTCTTTGTCACCATAAGAACGATTTCTTCATCGGGGATGACATCTTCTATGTTGAAATCCGTTCCGTTTCCCAGATCTACTTTGGTTCGCCTTGGATCACCATACTTCTCTTTAATCTCGCCGAGTTCCTTCTGAATAATCTCGTAAACCTTCTCATCGCTCGCGAGAATCAATCTGTACTCGTTGATTCTAGAAACCAAATCTCTGTATTCACCGAGAAGCTTTTCGATTTCCATTCCTGTCAGCTTTCCCATTCGCATGTCAAGAATGGCAGAACTTTGCTCCTGGGTTACTTCAAGAGTCTCCATAAGATTCTTCGAAGCTTCCTCAGCATTTGCCGAATTGCGAATAATATCGACAACTGTATCGATGGACCTTGTGGCCTTTGTCAAACCCTCAACAATGTGTGCTCTTCTGGATGCCTGCTCAAGATCGTACT
Organism: Mesotoga infera; assembly: GCA_011045915.1. Taxonomy (NCBI): domain Bacteria; kingdom Thermotogati; phylum Thermotogota; class Thermotogae; order Kosmotogales; family Kosmotogaceae; genus Mesotoga; species Mesotoga infera. The sequence continues at coordinate 10,297 of DSBT01000082.1, read as the reverse complement.
CAGTCTTTGCTCTAATTACATTGAACCGGTGAGAAAGAAAGCCCTGAAGAATTTGCTTGAGATTCATCACTCTTGGGCGCTTCTTCTCGTCAATAACCAGCATGTTAACGCTGAACGTCGTCTGCAGCTGGGTGTGCTTGAACAGGAGATTGAGAACGACATTAGGGTCGGCTCCTCGTTTCAACTCAATTACTACTCTTAGTCCCTTTTGATCAGATTCGTCCCTGATATTCCTTATCTGGAGATCGCGATGGTTTTGAGTGGCATTAACGATTTGCTGTATGAGATCTGCTTTCGATGTGTTGTAAGGTATCTCATGAACTACAATTTGAGAACTTCCCGATGACTCCTCAATCTCTGCAATTGCCCTGACAGTTATGCGGCCCTTTCCCTCCTGATAAATCGATGGGATTGATCCTGCGTCCATTATCATGCCACCAGTCGGAAAATCAGGTCCCTTGACATATTTGAGGAGGTCGGAAACCGTGCATTCAGGATCGCTAATTAGTAGATTCACGGCTTCAATAATCTCGATGAGATTGTGCGGAGGAATGCTGGTCATCATTCCGACAGCGATTCCCGACGTACCGTTGAGTAGTAGATTGGGAATCTTGGTTGGAAGCACATCTGGTTCAGAAAGAGACCCGTCAAAGTTTGGCAGCATTGGGACAGTATTCTTATCGATATCCTGGAGCAGTTCTTCAGACAAGGATTGCATCCTTGCTTCGGTGTACCTCATTGCAGCGGGTGGATCTCTGTCAATTGATCCAAAGTTACCCTGTCCCTCTACAAGGGGATAACGCATTGAAAAAGATTGAGCCATTCTGACAAGGGCATCGTATATCGCAGCATCACCGTGAGGATGGAACTTCCCCATGACCTCCCCAACGATACGAGCGCTCTTCTTGAAACTTTGGTTATGGCGAAGACCAAGCTCTGACATTCCGAAGAGTATTCTTCTTTGTACTGGCTTCAAACCGTCGCGCAAGTCAGGAATAGCTCTACCCACGATTACGCTCATTGAATAGAGCATATATGAATTAATCAGTTCATCGTCAATGTTCTTGTGAATTATCTCTTCAGGCAAAGACGTTATCCTCCTCTAGTCGTTAAGAAACTTTTGCGCCGGGAAGTAGATCCTTATGAACAGTAAGCAACGAAAGCGAGTCCCCAATCTTCGCAGCGAGAATCATCCCGTTTGACTCGATCCCCATCAACTTGGCGGGCTGCAGATTTGCAACGACAACTATTTTCATGCCAATTAGCTCGTCTGGACTGTAGAACTGAGCGATGCCAGCAACTACCTGTCGCCTTCCGAATTCTCCCAAATCAAGCTGCAATCTCAAGAGCTTTCTCGACTTGGGAACAATCTCCGCATCAACAACACTTGCCACTCTTAGCTCAACCTTCGAGAAATCGTCTATGCTTATCAAAACATTATCCTTAGCTTCTGTCAGTTTGTGTTCGTTTTCCACTTCTGTCACCTTCCTGTGTTTTTCAGTATCGATTCTTGGAAAGATCGGCTCGCCATGACGAACTTCACTTCCGGCAGGCAAGTCTGCCCAATTGAGATCTTTGAGAGTCATTTTCTCATCAAGAGCCAGTCTCTTCCTAATCTCGCCAGCGGTTTTGAACATCACGGGCTCTATCATAAGAGACACATTTTTCAGAACACGAACCAGATTGTGCAAAACAGAGTCTAGCCGTTCTTTATTCTCAATATTCTTTCCGAGCTTCCAAGGTTCGGTCAAGTCTATATATTTGTTGCCAAATCGAATAAGCTCCCAAATTCCTTCCAGAGCTTGAGTAAACTTCAGCTGATCCATTGACTCCGTATAAGTCGAAAATGTGCGCTCAGCAAGCTCTCTAAGAGTGTCGTCTATTGGATCTTCGATACCCATTTCAGGAACACGGCCCTTGTTGAACTTCTGAATCATTACAACTGTTCGATGTAGAAGATTTCCCAGATCGTTTGCAAGATCTGCATTGATTCTTCCTATTAGATTGTCCTCAGAGAAGTCACCGTCTCTACCGAACTGGATATCTCGCAACAGGTAATATCTCAAAGAGTCGTTTCCATAGATATTTACAAAAGCCATTGGGCTGACAGCGTTACCAAGTGATTTTGAAATCTTCTGACCGTTTACCGTCAGCCATCCGTGTGCATAAATCTGTTTTGGCAGAGGTATCCCCGCAGAGATGAGCATTGCGGGCCAGATAATAGAGTGGAAACGATTGATCTCTTTTCCAATGAGATGTACATCGGCAGGCCAAAACCGTTCGAAAGTCTCATTGTCATTAGGAAAACCGATGGCGCTGAGGTAATTGATTAGGGCGTCCACCCAAACATAGATTACGTGTTCTGGATCATCAGGCATCTGTACTCCCCAATTGAAAGACGTTCTCGTTATACTCAAATCCTTCAGGCCGGATTCGAGAATTCTCAGCATTTCATTTCTTCTGAAATCCGGTTGGACAAACTCGGGATTCTCTTTGTAGAGTTTGAGAAGAGGATCATTGTACTTCGAAAGTCTAAAGAAGTAGTTCTCTTCACTCACCCATTTCACTTCGCGACCACATTCTGGGCAGGTCTTTCCTTCCTTCAGATCTTCCTCATTCCAGAAAGTCTCATCTGGTATGCAGTACCACCCTTCATATCTTCCCTTATATATATCACCGTTTTGCTTCAGCCGTGAGACGAATTCCTGCACGGTTCTCATGTGATTCTCATCAGTAGTTCTCACGAACCCATTGTTCGTCAATTCAAGCTCTTTCCAGAGTTTTCTGAATTTGTCGGCCATCATATTGCAGTATTCCTGAGTATTGATATTTCTCGCTAAAGCTTCATTTAAGACCTTTTGACCGTGCTCATCTGTGCCAGTGAGGAAGAATACTTCATAGCCGGAGAGTCTCTTGTATCTGGCAATCACATCTGCAATTATTGTCGAATAGGCAGAACCAATGTGAGGCTCGCTATTTATGTAGTATATTGGCGTGGTAACATAGAACTTCTTCACAGGACACCTCCAGAAGTATTATATCACTTGCTTAGCTAAATGTATACCTAAAAAAACGCTCAAAGCGTTTCGAAGAGCGAGATTAAGCTTTGTATCTGATCAACAGTATTTTCCGGAAGATTGGGCGACTTCTCAATCAGATCCCTATTTAGATTGACCACTCTTTCGAAAACATCTTTCAGATTTTGCTCGAAGCTACTTAATTCTTCTCCAGAGAGATTCGATTTGCCCCACTGAACTGCGAACTGCAGTGTCTCGTCTGGAGTTGCCGGTCCCATGTTCTCACAGGCCCAAACGTGTTTTCCTGCAATAGAGAGGATCTTCAGTTTCCTTTCTTCAACTGTGTCAAGGATAGAGGGGATCGAATTCAAGTATTCGATGTAAATGTCCTCCCAATCTGGATATCTGTTCCAAGTGCCAGGAAGGAGATGAATTCCCAGATCAAACCAGTACGTAGCTCTATTGCTACTTTCGTATACCAGATCAATAATAATCTGCCGGAACTCTTCGCTCTCCCCGAAGGCCGAGTTGATAACGCTCTCTCTTGAATTTATGAAGTTGTAGTATTTTTTAAGCTCACTATTTATGCTAGTGTAGAGTCGTCCAAGAATCCTCGGGGTTTGGCGCTCACTAAATAATATTGTTGAGGATTCATAGTAGTCGGCAGCGTCGAGTATCATCTGAATCTGTGTAATGAAGTAAAGCTGCAAGTCCGATACAAGTTCAGGATCATCGAAAACCGAGGCGTGCTTTTCGAAGAACTCAGCGAACGGAAGAGTTCTAATGCTTGTTCTATGAACCGGGATTATTTCTGGATCTCCCTTGAACTCAAGTATTATGTCAGAGGAGTACTCATCCTTCCCAGTCAGGATCGACTTCATGAGCTCCGAATTGTCTCTAGCCGTCTCAAGTCGCTGTGCCTTTGTTCCCAGGCCAGCTATATACCATAAGGGTTTGCCAAATACAGGATACAGTCTATTTGAAAGTTTGAAATCCGCAATAGCCTGTTCATAATATTCGGCTGATCTCGAAATGTAGAAGTTGTACTGGTTGATACGATTATCTACTTCGTCCGTTAATCTCCTAATCTCATTCTGACGTTCTTTCTCTGCTTGCTCAAGAAGCTCTATTTGATTTGCGCCGGGATACTTCGATCGGATCTCAGTACCCTTAACATTCATATAGCTGGAAACGTCCGCCAGATATGAGTAATTGCCAGTAGAATTGGCAATTTCACTCTTGGCTTGCTGGAGAGCATTAAGATTCAGACTTTGCGCCTGATTGAAGTAAGCAAGATAATACTGTTGATTGGTCTGTCCGGTCCGGAAGAACCCCTCCCCAAGAAACGCTGTAGTCTTAAGAAAGATTAAGCTGGCCGCTAAAGCAAAAAGCAAAACTGTAGTCAGAGTCTTCGATGCTTTTTTCTTCTTGAGATCTGGATTGAAGTACTTCCCTACAGCGACTGATCCCAGAAAGATCGCGAGCATGAGATTCGGTTGCATATGAAGAGGAAATTCGAAGAAGCTATGAACTGCCAGGGAAAATATCCCCGCTCCCAGGGAGCCATACAGCAGTAGATCTTTCTTATTGTCTATTCTGAACAAATTCTTCACGTACCTGAAGACCAGCAGACCGACCATCAATACGATGAAGAGGAGACCTATAATTCCCATCTCTCCCAAACCCTGAACGTAATCATTATGAGTCCTCTTGAAATTGTTCCAGACAAGCATGTAGTCGGGGTTATGTTCCAGCACCTGAGGGCTGTACAGTAGATGGTAGAGCTGGAACGTGCCGATTCCAGAACCGAAGGGAATTCTCAACTTGTTACTGTCGTCCAGCCACTGAAATACTGAGTTGTACCAGGCCGAAAACCTCTCATTCCACGATCCCGATGAAGTCAGCGCATATTCCAGCCTGGCAGTAATATTGATTCTCCCCTCGCCAGACAGAGGAGAAGGCGTCAAATACATATACGAAAGCACTGCAATGATTATCAAAGCTATTAGGAGGAAGACCAGCGAAAGTCTTTTGAATCTCTTGCTTTCATTATCGTCAAGCGGTTCAGGTCTCTTTCCCCTCCTCAAAAAGAAATAGAGAAGCAAGAAGAGAAGGTTTCCGAAGAATATTGCAGTTATCACAGTTCTAGTCTGAGAAACAAATACAGAAGCGACCATCGGGACCAGAAAAGTCACCATGACGCTCTTTAGAATCAGCTGTCCAGAAGGTTTCTTGAGCAACAGGCCAAGTGGTTTTCTAGAGATTATGAAATAGAATATCATGGGAATTGTCATCCCCATATAATCGGATACGAAGTTTGGATTGCCAATTGTTGATCTTGCGGAGGCTCTTGCAAATGGTTCCCCCACTTTTCCCAGAAAGATATCGTATCCCAGATAGAAGTTGAGCAGCGCATCTATGGCAACAACAGCCGCTCCAATGACAAAGAACAGCATTACAATTTCGATTTTCTCAACCGTATCCCATTTGTTAGAAATGTAAACGGCTGTGAATGAGAGGAAGACAATGTAGAGAGCGATCTCCAGAGAATACCTGAAGTATTGAGGATTGTCAATCGACACAACAATCAGCGAGAGCAGAGCAGCGATTCCGATCCCGAAAAACGCCAGATGGACGAACCCGAATTCGATGGAAATTTCTTTCTTTTTCAGCACCATAGAAAGAAAGATGATAGCGAAGCCCACAACGTAGAAAAGGTGTTTTCCGGTTGAAGGCTCATGCGTAAATCCCTTGGTCACAAATAAAGGGATGAATAATGTCAAAATCAAATAAACAAGGGTTTCGAAATCTATCAGATGTTTCTTCTCTGTCATCTAGACCACCTCATTAAGCCACTTAATCGGCTCTCAAATGGGACGGCTGATTATGTTGACTTCCGTCGACAAAACCAATTTGAGACTGCCTTTATTATTGATCCTTCTGATTACTTCTCTTTGCGCTTTCTTCTTTTCTGTTTCTTTCCCTCTTCGTTGTAATAGTAATAGTAGTGGTAGTAATAGCTTGAATTCTTCTCATCTACTCCATTGACTATTACCCCAAGAATCTTGACTCCGACTGTCTTCAAGTTCTCGACGACTATCCTCAAACCATCCTTTATCGCTCTTCCTGGTCTCACCACAAGTACAATTCCATCGAGCTTGTTCCCAACCAGAGATACGTCGGAAGTGACAACTGCAGGAGGCATATCTATAAGAACCCTGTCATATCTCTGCTTCAGTTCAGAAAGTAGAGTGTCGATCTTTTTCGATGAAAGAACAATTGTGGGATTCGGGGGAATACTGCCCACTCCTATGAAGTCCATGTTTTCAGCATATTTCTCGACAACGTCATCAATCGATGCAGTTCCCATTATTACATCTACTGCGCCCTTGGTTCTCTTGCCAGCTTTAAGTATCTTTTCGACCCTGGGGCGACGCAGATCAAGGTCAAGCAGAACTACTCTCTGACCGCTGTTTGCCATTGAATAGGCAATATTCGCAATTACAAAACTCTTTCCCTCAGTAGGAAGGACCGATGTAACCGCCACTGTTTTTCCCTCGCCCATCGTGAAAGAAAGGTTGCTTGCCGCGAGCTTTATCGACTCTGAAGAAGGCGCCGTTGGGTTCTTCTCGACATACATCTCTTCCCTTGTGCCTTCAATATTTGGAATTCGACCGATAATCGGTTGCCTGCTGAATCTCTCGATTTCTTCCTCAGTTTTGAGAGTCTTGTCGAGATACTCGGCAAGGAAGACCATAAGCATTCCAAGAAAGATCCCCAAAACTCCTCCAATGGCCAGAGATAGTTTCTTGTTGGGTTTCATAGGCGACTGAGGCACTGTCGCAGGGTCGACAATAACTGCGTTTCCAACTACGGCAGCTTCACTGATCTTTGCTTCTTCAAGTCTCTCAAGAAGCAGAGTGTACAGGCTCTCTTTGACCGCTATTTGCCTCTCCAGATCGAGTAGCTGTTGCTCCTTTGCGGGCAGGTTTCTCAGTTCAGACTGATACTGATCCCTGAGAAGTCCAACGGCCTGAATTGAAGCTTGAAGGATTTGAAATCCAGCTTCTGAACTGATGACGCCGGTAATTATCTGCTGGTACGCGGGATTCAACGTCATACCCTGACCGGAGACTATGAACTCATTCTGAATTTGCTCTTCAATCAGGCTTTCAGTCTTCGAAATTTCCGTGATTTTCGATCTCACTCTTGGATCGGTTTTTGGATACTGTTCCTCCAACGAAGCGAGCTCAACTTGAAGAGTAGCAAGGTTCTGCCTTAGACTGGTCAGCACAGGATTGACGGAAAAGCTCTCAGATGTCTGCACCCAAAGCGCCTTTATGCTTTTGGAATCATCACTATCGAAGTCATCGAGCATACTCTGATAAGTCTCGATTTCAGCCTTCTTCTCTTGAGCAGAGATCATAAGTTCGTTGTATTGATTGTCATAGCCGCTGAGCATTTGAAAGAGTTGATCGGCATGTTTGTCCAGGACATAGATGCCTGTCTGCTCTTTGAACTGCTTTATCTTATCGGTAGCCTCATTCAAATCGCTCTCCAGAAGTGGAATCTGTGCTTCAATGAATTCTCGTTTCCTTGTCAGGTCTCTTTTTGACAGTTCGGCCAATTTAGTATTGTAAACATCTGCAAGGGTATTTGCGATGTCCCTTGCAAGAATGGGATCCTTGTTTTGTACGGAGACTCTGACAATCCTGGTGTCCTTGACAGGTGACACGGTGATCATTGAAGAAATATTCCGAGTGAGCGAGGTAACAAGATCGTGCTCTGAATATCCTTCCGATAGTAGCCGTGCCTTTGTCTCTTCTGAATAAACCCTGTCAACCAGACCCAAAACTTCAATTATCTCTTCAATATTTGTTCTGCTCTTGATCAGTTCAACTTCCGTAGAGATGTTTGATCCTGAGCTTCCTGTAAGTGAGCTACTGAAAAGATCACCTACTGAAGATTGAGAGGTGGGATCAACCTTGATGGTGACGCTTGCTTCATATATGGGTGTAGCGAAAATTAGGTAAATTCCTGTGACAACAACCACGGCCAGTACAATTGAAACGAAAAGAACCATTCGTTTCTTAAACATTCTAAAAATGTCTTCAAGAGTTAGTTCCCTATAATCGCTACCCTCGAACTCGCTCACGAAAGCACCTCCATTTACAGGTAATAGTGATTCAGAAAAAATCCGTATCGCTCATCGTTGAAATCGATAAGTAGTCTTCCGTCGTTCATTCTGTGTTTATCACTTCCGGTGACGTCGGCAATTCTCTCTTCTACAAGAGCTTTGGCTTTTGGATCTCTATCAAGACTGCTCCAGTTTACCTGAAATAGAACTCCCATGTCCCGAAGCTTTGAGATATCCTCTGTAACCTTCGTCTTTCCTAAGAGGAATCCTCTTTTCTTGAAGAAGTATTCATACCTTTCCACATGAGCGAGCAAAACCCTGAAACCTCTCACTTGAAGCTTCTCTATCACTTCGAAAAGGTAATGAGGTTTTTGCTGAGTCGGCAGCTCAACCAGAATGATATTTGATTCACCCATAGAAATCAGGTTGCATTCAAGAACCTCGGGTCGTAGGAATATTTCAGAGCCAAGCATCACCTCGACTGAATGAGCGTTCAATTCAGATTCAAATTCATTCCACCTTTTCATGATCTCCGATGTGTCTGTCTGACTCCTTGGAGACAAGAAATGTGGCGTCAAGTATAGTCTCTCGACTCCTTTTGCTTTCATCTCTTTCAGGAGCGCAATTGACTCCTGAATACTTTCGACACCGTCATCGACTGCCGGAAGCAGATGACAATGGGAATCAATGTTCAATACAACTCAACCTCACTTGAAAATGCCAACAGCAGAATTCACTATGCTGAGGGATGAAGCAACAATCGACATTATATCTTTTATGTTGACGATCGATGATTGAGGAACGAATATGATATTGCCTGGCAGAAGAGGGACACTGCCCTTGGCGGGCTTTCCTTTTTGCTGATCGAGGTCAAGAACAAGGGGTTGCTCTTCAAGATTCTGGAATAGCAATGCGTTACCGAGCACGGCATAGCTTGTCGGACCCCCTGCCTCTATGACCGCTTCGATCGCAGTCATTCCTTCATAGAATCTTACTACTCCCGGCCTCTGTACTTCACCGAAAACGTATACTCTGGCCGGTTCTAAATAGGGCACGTAGATAGTGGATCCCGGAGAAACGACCTTTCTAGCAAGTGAGATGAAGTCCTCTGGTGTAGTGGCAACTTCTTCGGTTTTTCCTGCCGAAGAAATGAATATTCGTCCGCTCGTTTCGAAGTTGGATAGGCCGCCAGCAAGACTTAGAAGTTCGGCAAGTGAAAGATCCCCATACTCCGAGACCGAAAACACTCCTGGTGACTTCACGTCGCCGATCACCGTGATGAAAGACTCATAGTTCTTCAGTGCAACTATAGTATCCTCATCTTCCAGGTAGCTTCTGGCCAACTCCTCAGTTTTACGCGCATCGATTAACTGCACCCTTCCATCACTTCCCACAAGGCTCAGCGTAGTCACTGATTGATCAAGTCCTCCCGATACTGCAATTGCCGTTGCTATAGAAGGCCTGGTACCAGTGATTTCGTACTTTCCGGGCCTTGCGATTTCTCCGAGGATCGTAACAGAAATCGATGATTTGCTTGATACATAGACAAACGAGTTGTCTGAAAGTGAATCTCCTCGCCTCTGCAAGACAGATGTAGAGAATTCACTATAGAGCTTGCCGTCCTGAACCGCTATCTTGTCGACGATGTTCTCATCTATAAGTCCTCCGGCCCTCGCCAGTGCGTCAGATAGAGAGTGCCTCTCATCGAGATTGAAAGTGTACAGGCCGGGGTTGTTAACTGCGCCCAGTACGGTGACTCGTATTACCTGTTTTGGCACCAAAACTGTACTGCCAGCTTCAATAGAGGCATCCTTTCCTTCGTTCTTGATCTGAGAAAGACTCATTGGGAGAATTTCTCCAGACGGCAGCAAAACCCTTATTTGATCAGAAGCAGAGGGCTTTTCCCCGCCGGCTCTTGCCAGTATCCTCAGAATCGTTATTTCCTCTTCTAATGCAAATTCGTATTTGCCCGGTGAGTTGACCTCACCACTGACATATATGAAACGATCATCTCCAGCCACGTAAACAGTTTGACCGCCGGTTAATGGGACGTCGTTTCCTTCGACAAGATCAAGCCAAAAAATCTCCCTGTCATGATCACTAATCTTGATGTTGGTTGCAGCTCTGTCTGTTAGTCCACCGG
>DSBT01000081.1 GCA_011045915.1 Mesotoga infera | reverse complement strand
TAAGGCACATCTGGATAACCGTTGACAGTAGCGCATACAGAAGCTGCTTGATAAGGTTCTACTGGGATAACGAACAATCTCCTTCAGTTGAAGCTCCGCTAGGTGACTTCTTTGGTTGCACGCACGGATTGAGATACAACATTAACTCGCTTCCAGTGGCGGTAAACCCATCGGGCGGATTCAACTGCTACTGGCCGATGCCTTTCGAAAACTGCGCGAGAATTGAAGTTGAGAACCTCTCTCCAAAGCCTTTTCAAAACTTCTTCTATCAGATTGACTACTCACTGGGGAGTATACCTGAATCAGCTGCATACTTCCATGCAGATTGGAGAAGATCGATGACCACTCGAGAGTGTCCGGAACATGTAATCCTTGACTGTGTTCGCGGCATCGGTCATTATGTGGGCACGGTTGCCTCCTGGACTCAGTTCTCAAACGGCTGGTGGGGAGAGGGAGAAGTCAAGTTCTTCATTGACGGTGAAGAAGACCCAAGTATCTGTACAACGGGAACCGAAGATTATTTTGGAGGCGCCTGGTGTTTTGGGGAGTCCTTCTCCGCTCCTTTCTGCGGTTACCCTCTATGGAAAAGAGATGAGGGACAGGTTCCCAGACACGGCCTCTATCGCTGGCATATCCCTGACCCCATACGGTTCAGCAACTCAATCAAAGTAACAGTGCAAGCGCTTGGCTGGTATCCCGACAAAACATTCCAGCCATTGACAGACGACATTGCCACTGTAGCTTACTGGTATCAAAGGGAGCCTCATTCGAACTTTTCGAAGAGATACTCGCAAGATGAACTGTGGTCGAGGTAAGAAACTGCAGATGATCTGTGTCGTTGAAGAGAAGGGAAACCACCTCGCTGAGATTATTCAGAAGGCTGGATACCAAACCAGTGCGAGAGTTGATTGCGACAAGAATGAACTGATAATACTGAACAACATCGTACCGGATCTGAAATCTCTATCGCCATCAATAGGGGCCAAACCAATAGTCCTAATTGGAAAGGCCGTAAGAATGATTGAAACGATTGGCGTTGAGGATGCCGGCACTATTGAAGAACAAAGAGTGTTTATGGACAGCTCCCCGTGGGACAAAAGGGGATTTCAATGCTATAAGAACCACCCTCTGTTTGAAGGATTGTTTGGAGGCTTCTACAGCACCCATCTCAACAGCCTTGAAGAGATACCGAATGTCTTCTACTATCTTGGCAGTAGAGCAAAGGTAGTGGCCGTCGAGAAGAGATATATAAGCTATATTAGGGACAGAAAACTGATTTGGCTTCATGATATCGGAGGCTTTCCAGTTCTCTCTATCGGAGGCTATCTTTCGTTTGAGGAAACCGATAATCCGTATAATTCCGAAGCAAGAAGGTTCATCGAGAATAGCATCCTCTGGATGCTTTCTCCTGACAGACAAGGCGAATACTGGATAGAATCGAACTCGGTATTTGTTCAGACTTCAGAGTCTTCAGATCAAAAACTTCCATCAGTCTGGTCAGTTACTAACTGGCCAGTTCCGTCTATCGAAATCGAAAACGCCAAAGGTTACATCAATTCCACAGGCCGACGTATTCTTGCGAATGTCTCTGTCCACAGAATTGAAGAAGTCTGGGTGCATCCCTTCCGAATCTTGAGATCCATGGAGTTCTCCATAGATGGAGAACACATGTCAAAAGCGCTCAATAGTGTTCTCTACGCACCCGAAAGAGTCGTATATAGACTTTGTTGTGGAGAGATAACTGTCTTCTGTAGTCTAGAGAACCCCTATCTGTTCTTTCAGTTCGACTTCTACGACTACACAGAACACAAGATCGATGTTCGTATCGAATCTGATCTCAGGATAATGTGGCCAATGGATGATGCTTTCAATGGAGAAAAACGGTTCACCAAACTTGATAAAGGGTTCATTCTTCAGACCGAGGACGCCCAGATCAAGAGCCTGTTCATCTTCTCGAGTCCATTATCACTATCTCTGGATAGGATTGACAAAGAGATCTCAGTGACGATTAGCAGCAAAGTGACAGGAACGGCCGTACTCTCGGTGATCTCATGTATCGAAGACGAAGAGCTCCCGAAGCAAATCGATATGCAAGATGAGATACTCAAGGCCAACGAATTCTACCTGAAGTACCTCGAGAAGGGGAGGATCATAACAGATGACTCAAGACTCAATGAGGCTCTTGACATGGCAAGAATTGGAGCAATCAAGTTCAGAGTGACCGTACCGAATCTTGGAACTGGCCTTGTAGCTGGATATGCTTCCAGTAGACCAGGCTGGTTCAGTGCGAGGCCCGGCTATGCCTGGTACTTCGGCCGAGACAGCCTCTGGTGCTCACTGGGATTTCTCGACATTGGAGACTTCACCACCGTCAAAGAGAACCTAGAACTTCTAATGAAATTCCAGAGAATCGATGGAAAGATCTATCATGAACTCACTACCAGCAACGTTGTTCACTATGACGCCGCCGATTCCACTCCCCTCTATCTTTACGCGATGTATAGGTACTGCTTGCAGAGTGGCGATATAGAATTTGCAAGGAAAAACTGGGGCAGAATAGAGAAAGCTCTAGACTACTGCTCAGAAACCGATTCAGATCGTGACGGTCTTATTGAAAACACTATTGCTGGCCACGGCTGGATCGAAGGGGGAAAACTGTACGGCGCTAAGGCCTCATTCTATTTGAACTGCATATGGATTGCAGCTCTCAGGGGCATAGGAATGCTTTCCGGTTATCTTGGAGAGGAAAGGGTTAAGTCTCATTTGTCAGATCTACAAGAACGATGCTTGATTGGCCTCGAAAAACTATACGATCCTGAGATGGGTTTTGCACTAGGAATAGATGAAGCGGGAAAGCAAATGAAATTCAGAACGATTATGTCTTCAATGGGTTTGATCTTCAACTGTGTGCCTCACGAAAGAATCTCCGCCCAAATCGAAGATCTGGCTAGTGATGACTTTTCCACCGACTGGGGGGTAAGAATAATAGGGAAGAGCTCAGGGATATTCAATCCCAAAGGCTATCATGAGGGAAGCGTCTGGCCTCTATTTACCGGTTGGGCTGCTTTGGCTCAGTTCAGACTTGGGGCGGATCTTGACGCTCACAATCATATGCTTGCCAATCTATACACAAATAAGGACTTTTCAACAGGGTATATCCCGGAAGTTCTACATGGGAATACCTACTCACTGTCCGGGATATGTCCTCATCAGGCCTGGTCTGAAACAATGGGATTTCAACCATTCTACGAAGGTGTGCTTGGCTTCGCTCCAAACATGATCGAGGGTATCATTGACTTTCAGCCATCAATACCGTTGAGCCTCAGGAGAGTAGAAGCTCCCTGTCTAGCGTCGGGGAGCAACTGTCTGTCGTTGTCATATGAATGTACGACACTGATTAGTGACTGGATAGAAGTAACGCAGCATTTTAGAATTCATATGGAGAAGGAAATCCCTGTACGTTTCACACCGTGGATACCCAAACAATCAAGTGATGTTGGGATTTCTGTCAACAACGAACCGCTTCCCGTAAGAACCCTCGACGGAATCACATCAAAGAGAGTTGAACTCGACACCAGTATATCGGGAAAGAAGCTGGACATTTTGATTACTTATACAGCTCCGTTCTTGATCCTTCCAGTTGAACCACAGCTCACCAAAGGCAAAAAGAGTTCACAACCCAGGATAATAGCAGTTAGGAGAATATCGGAATCTGAATGCTGGCAGCTGATTATTAGATCACCGGGAAAGATTACTTACATTCCTATTATGGCATCCAGGAAAATCGAAGCCGAGAACGCCGATATTGTGGGCAACGAACTCATCGTGAAGGGCAATAAGAGCAGTTCATACAAAACGGTGACTGTTCTTCTTAAGGCTCATTCACGAAATGCTTAGGCAGTATCGCGAAAAGGCGACAACTGTAGATTTACCTCTGCTGAGAAAGAGAAGTCTGATAGTATGTAGTTGTGGCGTCGACGAGAAATCGACTATTTGTTGAAGTCTGCAGTCTTTTCACTTCATTAAATTCCCTACTAGATTCTCTTTTGGCGCATAGCCAGATGCAATTTGTTTGATCATTAGTTCTGAGATCTACCCTACAAGACGTTCTCGAATAGATGAACTCATTTATTTGGCGTTGTTGTGCTCAACATTTGGCCTGTCAAGTGAAGAGGGGCACTTCATGAGTTGGCATGAGTTGGAACCTGCCTCCTTCTGCAATTTCGGCCTATCTCAGCACCAGCGCATCATGGAGGTGGAAACACAATGAAACTCAAACTGTTTTTCTTTGCTCTTTTCCTATCATTTGTACTATTCTTGACGCCCTCATGCATTTTCAGGAGTAATCAACCACCTTTGATCGAGAAAGAATCCTCCGGACCTTCTGGCGACACCCTTGATGACTGCATTACATTTGAGTGGCTCGGTTATGACGACGATGGCTACGTCTCTCTGTATCAGTATAGGGCAGACGGCGGACAATGGATTGATCACGGTACAAAGACCAGTTATACCTGGTGCGGTTATAAAGAAGGAGATCATACTTTTGAGGTCAGGGCGAAAGATGACAAAGGACTCGCTTCTGAACCGATAATCTGGACTTTCACTTTCCTCTCATTTGAACCCTATTTGGGAGACTTCGTCTTTGTGAGCGGGGGTTCTTTCACCATGGGAGACACCTGGGGCGACGGCTTAAATATTGAGAAACCAACCCATCCGGTTGAACTCGCCTACGATTTCTTTGTGGGGAAGCATCCAGTCACTTTCAACGAGTACAATGAGTTCTGTGTAGATAAGGGAGCCGTAATCCCCTCCGATGAAGGCTGGGGAATGGGCAGCAGGCCCGTAATCAATGTGCCATGGTGGATGGCAATAGAATACTGCAACTGGTTGAGTGAAAAGGATGGCCTGCCTTCTGCCTACATAACTCGTTGCGAAGTCAACGAAGGTCAGTTGCTCGATTCAGAGGGAAAGGTAACGACGGACATTACAGAAGTACTGGGATACAGATTGTTGACGGAAGCCGAATGGGAATATGCCTCACGTGGAGGGGAACACAACTCCGAATACAAGTGGTCTGGAAGCGACAACCCTTCACTGGTAGCCTGGTACGATTACAACTCCAACGATAAGACCCACCCGGTTGGCCAGCTCGAACCAAACGCTCTTGGTATTTATGACATGAGCGGTAACGTGCTTGAGTGGTGCACCGACTTCTACTCTGAATATACCGCTTCTCAAAAAACAAATCCGTACGTTTCCAGCGGAACTCACCGGATTTGTCGAGGCGGTTGCTGGGCCTTCCCCGAAGAGAATATCCGTGTATCTTATCGGTTTGCTGCCCTTCCCACGGATTTCGCAAGCTTAGCCGGGTTCAGAATCGGTAGAATCGCTCAGTAGCGATACTTCTGAACTCACATTAGAAGATGATAGAGTAAAGAGAAACAATATGATGAGTATAATATGTTCTCAACCGATTACCGAAAGAAAAGGGGGTTAAGAAGAAATGAAGAGACTCTTGATACTACTGCTGATAGTTGTGTTTGCAGTGATGCTTGCAGGGTGTAAGAAGCCCAGGGAGAATCATCCGCCAGTTCTCCAGAAGATCGGTGGGTCTGAAGGAGTAATAGATTGTTCAGCGAACGTTCTCGAGTGGAGCGCATCGGATCCAGACGGCACGATTGCGAAGTACTACGTCAATGTCGATGAAGCAGGTTGGGATGACTATGGACTTGAAACAGAATACGTCTGGAATGATTACGGAACCGGGGTTCATTCATTTGAAGTGAAGGCCGAAGACAACGAAGGTACATTCTCAAATATCATCTCCTGGAATTTCGTTGCCATTGAAGAGATGATATTAGTTGAAGGCGGAAAGTTCACAATGGGGGACAACTGGGGAGACGGATACGAGAATGAATTACCTCTGCACGAAGTAACTATAGATTACGACTACTTCATCGGAAAGTATGAGGTCACCTTTGATGAGTTCGATGCTTTCTGTGATGATATGGACATAACTAAACCTAAAGATTTCTCCTGGGGAAGGCAAAGGAGACCGGTGATTTCCGTTTCCTGGTATGAGGTAACTGAATACTGCAACTGGTTGAGCGACAAAGCCGGACTGGCAAGAGCGTATGACGAATTCGGAAATCTACTTGACCAAGCAGGGGGCATTACAGATGACCCGTCTGAGGTAATTGGGTTTCGCTTACCCACGGAAGCTGAGTGGGAATTCGCCGCAAGAGGCGGAGATTCAGAGTCATTGTTTAAGTACTCGGGAAGCAACGACCCGGATGAAGTCGCATGGTACCGAGAGAATGCTCACAATGACATTGTGGATAGTATCTCAACATGGCCCGTCGGAGAGAAGGAGCCCAATGGGTTGGGAATACACGACATGAGTGGCAATGTG
>DSBT01000080.1 GCA_011045915.1 Mesotoga infera | reverse complement strand
TGATTATGGGTATGTGTTGGGGACCTTGCCATCAAATATCGAATCCGACATACCTGTTATCGGATTTATAGCCCACATGGATACCAGCCCCGATATGAGCGGAAAGGAGATCAAACCTTCGATAATTGACTATCAAGGAGGAAAGATACTGATCAACGAGGAGAAAAACATCTATATTGATCCTGAACTCTATCCGGAGATGTATAACTACGTTGGGGAGAGGCTCATTGTTACGGATGGAACCACTCTGCTTGGAGCCGATGATAAGGCGGGGGTCGCTGAAATCATAACTGCCATGGAGTACTTGATCTCAAATCCTCAAATCAAGCATGGCAAGATAAGAATTGCGTTCACTCCAGATGAGGAGGTTGGAAAAGGAACAGAGCATTTCAGTATAGAGAAATTTGGAGCCGATTACGCTTATACCGTTGATGGAGGGGCTCTTGGAGAGCTTCAGTACGAGACATTCAATGCAGCCAGCGCCGAAGTTGTTGTCAAAGGATTAAATATTCATCCTGGAAACGCAAAAGGCAGGATGAAGAATTCCCTTCTGATTGCATGCGAGTTCAACGGCATGCTGCCTTCAAACGAAGTACCAGCTGTTACCGAGGATCGGGAAGGGTTCTTTCATTTGGGAAGCATGAAAGGATCTGTGGAGGAAACAATCCTCAAGTACATAATCCGGGATCATTCGAAAGAAAAGTTCGAAAGAAAGAAGAGATTGATAGCAGAGATAGCAGCTTTCCTTAACTCAAAATACGGAGAAGATACCGTTGCTTTGAATATGAAAGACTCCTATTACAATATGAAAGAGAAGATCGAAGAAGAGATGATCGTGGTCGAGATTGCCGAGAAGGCCATGGAGAGTCTCTCAATAGAGCCAAGAATAGAGCCTGTAAGGGGAGGGACAGACGGAGCTCGCCTTTCTTTTATGGGACTTCCGACACCAAATATCTTCACTGGGGGCCATAATTTTCATGGAAGATATGAATACATCCCTACCAGTTCAATGGACAAAGCAGTAAAGGTAATTGTGAAAATCGCGGAGCTTTTCTCTAGAGAGAAAAACTTGAAGAGCCGAAAATCAGCTTTGTGAAAAGCAGCGGTGTGAGTTCAAGAACGTCGGCTCGCTGATTGGCTACCTTAACCCATAATAACTCTACAGTATTTTTCGGAAAGAGTCTTATTCCGATTTCTCGTTTCTTGGGTGAAGATGAGATGATAGATTAATCGTAATTCGCATAATCTATGTGGATTATGCGAATTTTTCTAATTCTTGCGGTAGAGAAATCTTCTGCCAAAGAATCTGCTAATCTTTTTGGTTTTTGGAGGTGAAGAATGTCAACAGAGTCCAGATTCATGAGAGGCAAAATTGGAAGAGACAATCCCCTCTTCTCAATGGCCAGGGTAACAATAGAAACTGCTTTCTACGGAAATAATGTTGTGCCGGTCTTCTCACCAAGCGAAGCATACAAGCTGGCTAAAGGATCTCCGGGTACTATAGTCACAGATCTCCCGGTTCACAGACCTGAGAAAATTGGACTTGAATCCGATTCAAAAGTGCTTCTCTTCAACGATGGCGCTGTGACGGGAAGATGTGCATCCGCGAGAAGAATCATTGGAGAGCCTGGAGTAAACGAAGCAGAATATGGAGCTAAGATTAGGGAAGCGATCTACAACACCAGAAGGCAGAAGATGTATCATGCGCAGGCTTATATCGGGCTCGACAGAGATTTCATGGTCAAGGCTCATTTACTTGTTCCCGAGACTCACGAGAACTTAATCTACAATTGGTTGTTAAACTTTCAGCCTATCAACGAGTTCTACAATGAAATGTATGAGTCTTCGGAAAGATGCGAAAATGAGGGAGACATCTTTGTTTTTTCAGATCCAGATTGGCAACACCCCGATCACCCATTGGGTCTTTCATTCTTCGATCCGGAGCACAATTGCGCTGCTATTCTTGGGATGAGGTACTTTGGTGAATTCAAGAAAGGAACCCTCACCTTAGCGTGGGGATGTGCCAACAGACAGCGTTTTGCTGCTTGTCACGGTGGGCAGAAGAGGTACAATCTGAAGGACCGGAAATTCGTCGTGGGATTTTTTGGCCTCTCCGGATCTGGAAAATCCACACTGACGCATGCCAAACATGGAGAAAAGTAT
This sequence comes from Mesotoga infera, assembly GCA_011045915.1. Taxonomy (NCBI): domain Bacteria; kingdom Thermotogati; phylum Thermotogota; class Thermotogae; order Kosmotogales; family Kosmotogaceae; genus Mesotoga; species Mesotoga infera. Next base: position 3,246 of record DSBT01000080.1, on the reverse strand, counting down.
GACGTTACGGTACTACATGATGATGCGTTCGTGATATCTTCTTCCAACGGGTCCTCCGTGGCGCTGGAACCTTCCTACTTTGACAAGACTTCGGATTATCCTTTGAGCAGCGAAGACAACAAATTCCTTCTGTCTGTTCAGAATGTCGGGGCTACCCAGGACGATGAGGGAAGAGTAGTTATTGTGACTGAAGATCTTCGTAATGGTAATGGACGGGCGATCAAATCAAAGCTCTGGTCCCCAAATAGAGTAGACAAGTTCGCCGAGCCTGTGGACGCCATTATCTGGTTGATGAAGGACCCATCAATTCCTCCTGTGCTCAAGGTTGAAGATCCTGTTCTAGCATCGGCCATGGGTGCTACTCTAGCAACAAAGAGAACCTCTGCCGAGCGGTTGGCGCCGGGAGTTGATCCCGATGCACTTGTTATTGAGCCATATGCCAATCCGTTTAGAACATATCCACTATCTGACGATTTTAACCGTTACCTTGAATTATTCGCCAAAAGAAACATCGAATGTTACATATTCAATACAGGACACTTCGGTCAAATTAAGGTTCCGAAAGAACTTACACTCCGAATTCTGGAGTCAATTGTGGAGAATCGCGCTGAATTCGTTCCCTGGGAACCCTTCCAGGAGCTTGAAGTAATGGAAATCGAGGGTTTTCAGCCCGATTTATCTGACGCAGATTACAAGAAGCTCGTTAGGGACAGACTGGTTGACAGATTGAACTTCCTTCGTTCCAGAGAAGTGGAGAGAGGGGGTTTCGACAGAGTACCTCAAGAAGCCGCAGAGTCAATTTCATTACTAATAGAAAGGCTTAGGTAGTCATAGTAGCAATCGAGGCCGCCCTTGGGCGGCCTTTTCACTGTCCAGGAAGAAAAAAATGATCTTCGAAAAAAGGATTCCTGACTGGCGTCAGGAATCGAAGGGGGAATTGCTACGAAACGAGGAGTTGTCCGGATTGCGGCTAACTGTACTATGTCATCGAGTGCATTGTGAATACATTGTGACTGAAGTCAACCGGCAACCTTTCAGAGATATTATACAATTTATTCTCAAAGAAACCAAATCGTATTTGTTATGTAAATGGATTTGCATATTGAGTCACGCTGGATTGGAATTAATCAATACGCTTGCTCCAAAACGTTATGTCAGAAGGCATAAGGACTGGAGAAGCAGGATCAGTGAAATGCGGCGGACAATATGACTGTTACCTTTTTAGCTTAATATGGTTATGAGAAAATCCTGTCTTCAATTCGCCTGGTGGGAGGTATGAAGGTTGAGGGTTTTAGTAACTGGTGCGAGAATGTGGTACGCAATCAATACCATAAGGCTTCTGGCTCAAGGTGGTTATGAAGTATTCGCCGCCGACAGCAAAAAGCTAAGTGGGGGGCTGTATTCAAGGTATCTAAAAGGTAAGTTTATATATCCTTCGGTAAGCGAGAATGGCAGAGCTTTCGTTCGTTGCCTTATGGAGAAGATAGAGGAATTGGAAATTGGCGTCTTATTTCCAACCTTTGAAGAGGGCTTTGTTTTGAGCAAGCATTCAGATTTGCTGGAGGGGCGAGTTAAGATTATTGTTCCTTCTTATGAGCATATTAGGCTCCTACACGACAAATTTCTCATGACAAATTACGCCAGGTCTCTAGGGATAAGCGTTCCCGGGACGATGCTTCTGAAGAATTTCGAACCTACCGACAGTAGCTTTCCGATAGTGATAAAACCTAGAAATCTTCGCTCTGCTGAAGGTATTTCAAAAGTCAACTCCAAGGATGAATTCACTAAGTATTCGAAGGACCTTGATGGCGACAAGCATCTTGTCCAGGAATGGAAACATCCCTACCAAATATGTACAACGGGCTTAGCTTACAATGGCCAAGTAATAGCGAACGTCATCTATCACAATTTGAGAGAGTATCCTGAATCAGGCGGAATAGGCACTTGCAGAATCTCTATTGAATGTGAAGAAGTGCTTGGCAATGTGAAGAAGATAGTCAGTGATCTCAACTATTCAGGGTTCATATCAATGGATTTCCTACATGAGAGAGATAGCAATGGGTATTATCTTGTTGACGTCAATCCCAGAATGAGTCCCGGGTTGCTGGTGGCGTACACTTCTGGATTAGATATGGTAAGCGCCTACATAGATTTGGTGATCAAAAACGAGGCGCCCCAACTCTCTCCTTTGGAAACTGGAAACGGAACCTATACGACCGCCATGGAGATTGGCTGGTTTTTCAGCACGCTTTTCAAAGGGAAGTTCGGTAATCTGAAAGGTTTCTTCAAAAGCAGAAAGAAACTCAAGGATGATTCCTGGGACGCACGCGATCCAGCACCTTTTTTCGTCATGCTCTGGTCTATGTTGTATACGGCTATTTTCGGGCCTCTCAAGGGAGGTCAAACGAAGAGTTTTTCTCTGGGAGCAACCTGTGATATTGAAAGTCTGGATGAAGAAGAGATTGTCGATGAGAAAAGGCAAGTAGTTTGATCAGCAATCGACAGAATAAAAAATGCTGCCCCTTTAAGGACAGCGAAGCCGTCTAAGGGTTAACTCGAGAATATTTTGCCACACAAGACACCTCTTCAGCCATTGTTAGAAGTCTTTCCTGAAGAAGTCCTATTTCAGGACGCAGAAAAAAAGGATTCTCTCTGTATAGAGCTAGCGGCGATTGACGAGCTTAGCGGAAAGCGATCGTATGCTAAAATAGCATACGCTGTGAATCAAGATCAGGGCAAACAACTGGTTCGCCAAATGCAAGAAGTTTCATGCCAAGCAAGTTTGTTTTTGTCTTAATGAAGTTCTTCAACTCATGGGTTTTTGGGGAGCTACAGGAATACGTTTCTCCGTATGTTCTTCTGTACATTTCGGTCAGACCGGGAAAGTACTGATCGAGTCTATTGTAGTAATACTCTCTCTGCCTATCTCTCAAAGTCATTCCAGTTGAAGCGTATACGAAGCTTGCGCCTGCATCATTTGCAGCTGCAAGTATAGCTGAGAGATTGTCAATGTCATCTTCAACGAACGGAAGAATCGGCGTCATGGCGATTCCCACATGAATACCCTCATCAACAAGAACACGGATAGCTTCAATCCTTCTGGAAGGTGAAGGTGCAGCTGGTTCAACCTTTTCTGCCAACACGTCATCTGTTGTAGTGAGCGTGAAGACCACTGAGCAGTACCGCTTGGAAATGTCTTTCAGCAAATGCAGATCTCTCGCTATTAGATCGCTCTTAGTGGTTATC
>DSBT01000079.1 GCA_011045915.1 Mesotoga infera | reverse complement strand
CGAAGTAAGTCAAAGAGATTTGCGACTCATGATAGAAACGACCAAATCGTTTACTTCATGATCAACCTGTATTTCTCGCCGGCTGCCCTCTCAATAGAAACCTTCGAAAAGAATTCCTGTGCAGTGATGTAGGCATGAGAAAGGACAATTCCAAGATCTAGCCAGTGACTGCCTCCAATCATGTTGGCTTTGGTCCAGATGTAAAGATCGCCATTCTGAACGTTGAATCTCCATGGTTGCCTGTTCATCGAAGAAGGGGCAAGTCTGCATGATTCCAATATTTGAAGCAGCCTCTCGTCTTCAGGCAACGGTCCTTCGACAAGAGATTCCAACTCCTTCCTTCTTCCCATTCCGGTAAGGATATCGTTTAGAGTTACCTTCCCTGAATCTTCCTTGCCAAGGATAATCCCGGCCGGAGAGCCCTCCTCTCTAATCCCGGCATTCCAGCAACTACCTAATCCCATCTTGGTCACTTCCAGAACAATGATTTCTCCCTGGAATCCGTACTCTACAAGGCAGTTCGGCTTTGCGGGACACGGTGCAAATATTACGCCCGATCCTTTGTTCAGGTCTTTTATAGTCCATTTCAGGTGCAAAGAATGAAGGGTTGGAAGCTCCCTGAAGAAGTTCATCAGCCTTTCCTTCTCGTCAGCAGACAGGTTGTAATCGAGGAACTTCCTCGTTGAATGCCTCATTCTTATTGTCTCAATAATCATGTGCACCTCCGCAAAGACTACTCACCCGAAACCTTCAACCCCTCTATTGAGATCGAACGCGGTCCATAATAATCTCCGTCCAGTTCTGTCTCTTTCGACAGATAGATTGACTCGAGCTCTCTTAGATTACCGGTCACTGAACCTCCCGACAGCGCGATTCTCTTCGAACCATCGAAATACCAGCCTAACCTGATCTCTCCTCCGAAATCGCCCGTTGTTTCATCAACGTCAACTGCCGAAAAATTAGTAACCTCCAGATGATCGACTTTTCGCATCTCGTCAATGCTGAGACTGCCAGGACCAACCGAGAAGTTCAGAACAGCACCTGTTGGTTCGATTCCCAGGTAGTGGGAGTATTTGATGTCGCCCCAGTAATCCTTCAAGATTCCTTTTTCGATAACCGTCCTCTTCCCAATGAGAAAACCATCATTGTCAACAGGAAGGCTGAAGTATGAACCTTCAAGTTCCGGCACAACTTCAAGCGTTATCTTATCTCCCGATTCTCCTGACTGAACAGAGTCTCCAGGTTCAACTTCGGATATCCTGTCATACTTAAGACGTGCATTTGCCTGTTTCAAATAGTATCTCATTACCTCTCTCACCGGCTCTCCGGTAAGTACTACCGGTATCCTGTCTAAAGCTGGCGTAGGAACGGCATTCGCTCTTTCACCGACCAATAGAAGCAGCCTGGAAATCCTTTCACTTATACGTTCAACATCGGGAAGTGCAAGGAGCAACTGATCGTACAGCTCAACTTCTTCTCTGCCAGAAGAGCTTACAATGCTTTCGATGTATGTTCTATATTTTGAAAAAGCCGCGTCGAGACCTTCAGAATTGAGAATTCGGTACCCGTTTCTAGTCACAAAAATCTCAACAGAGTTCAACCATGAATTGGACGGTCTTTCGTTGTCAAAGATTGCTCCAATCGCATCTCCCGAAAGATCATGAAGGTAATGTTCGTCTGTTCTGAATCTCCGTGAGAATTTCGGCGCCATTGGATACCAGGGATTCTTTACGAACCCTGCAGCAAAAAAGGCCTCCTGTATTGAATGGACGATTTCCTCAACCGCTGTTCCCGGGCTTATGGTAACCGTCGAGCTTCCCCTGTATTTCTTTTCGCCCTCTTCAAAATCACGGTAGACAGTTACTTCGTACTTCTTCACCTTTTTCGCCCTTCCAAGATCGACCTTGTTCCCTACAAAGAAATACTCTTCACTCTCAATATTCTCTTCCCTTATTCTCCATGCATCTACTGAATTTGCTTCAAGGTTCTTTACAATCGTCTCTATCATCATCCCAACCTCGCTTTTGCCTTAATATATGGTCCACCCGCAGAGACTTTAGCGAACTCCTTGTGACCTTTGCCGCAGGCTCCCGTTCCAGAGAGCTTGAAATCTCCAGATACCATGGAAATCGACTTCAGCAATGAAGGTACGTATCCAGTCATCATTACTGGAGATACGATGCGACCTGTAAACTGCCCTTTCTTAATCTCACGTCCGTAGGCTATGACACACTGAATCCCCCAGTTTTTGGGATCCTCCATTCCACTGTAATAGTCTTCAAGCAGAAACCCATAATCTATTGATTCGATCATATCTTTCAGATCATCTTTTCCCGGAGAAAAATATGTGTTCGTCATGCGTGCATATGCTTTTCTTTCATACGATTCTCTCTTACCGTTGCCGGTCGGCTCAGTTCCAAGAACAGATGCGGAAATCAAATCTGAAATTCCCCTCTTGAGAATCCCATTTTCTATTATCACTGTGTCCTTTGCCAGGCAGCCTTCATCGTCAAATGCGTAAGATGAAACTTCTCTTACACCGGCCGCACCGTCATGCATCGTAACTAGCTCAGACGCTACCCGCTTTCCCAGATACTCGACGGCCTTTGCCCTCCCCTTCACAAACATGTCCATTTCGACTCCGTGTCCGAAAGCTTCATGAGCAATCAGTCCTGCAACATCTGGCGAGCAAATTACATCGTACTCACCTGGATCTATTCTCTCGGCCGAGAGCAGAAGTCGAGCATTCTCGACGACTTTTCCAACAAATGCTTCCATCTCGTCCAGAATCTCCAGACCCTTCAATCCCGAAAAACCTTTCATACTATACTTGGTCTTCTTGTTCCTTCTGGCAACGACGTACAAATATCCTTGAGACCAGATGTAGGATTGTGAGAGCTCCCTCCTGGAAGAAATGAAGAGCTTACTCACTTGCACGTTTTCCATGAGGGCCATTACGTTTACCACTTCATCGGAGAATTCGTGAGCCCGATCCTTAAAAGAAGACAGTCTATCGATTGTCTCTCCTGCCGAGAGAGAACCCGGAAGAATTCCAACTTCGTCATTGAAACAGAGTTTTGATTCCTCTTCTTCGAACATCGGTACTGCTGAAGCATCCAGACTATTCTCATTCATACTTTTCCTGAATGCAGAGAGCTTTCTCCCGACATACTTTACAATCTCTTCAACTGATTGATTCTCCATTTCATTAAACGAGAATTCAAAGTAACCTCTTCCATCATGAACCCTAAGCACGAATCCTCTTTCGGACCATCTCGAATCATTCACGCTAATTCCAGTTGTCATCACCTGGTACTGTTTACCTCTGACATCCGTGCCGAGAACTGAAACGTAAGGAAAGTCACGTCCCAGAGAACATACAAGTTTCTTCATCATGTCCCGTTTATCGTTGAGATATCTTGAATCTTCTACCTTCATCTAGAACCTCCTAACGCAACGCGTATTTTGTTTATCACTAAGCAAGAACTTTGTCCGAAGAGTCGACTCCAAGAGTTCTAAGCGGTGTTCTCATGACAAATTATACTATAATTCATCAAGGTATGAAATAAATGAATTATGTAGTGAATATAATTAATCAATTTCCCCTCCATAATGAAATATTTTTTCACAATTCTTATTTCTTCACTTCACATTAACAATGGGGTGTTATTCTACACCCTAGAATAACCGTTATTAGGAGGCAAAAAATGGTTAAGGTTGAGAGAATCACAAAAACTTTCGATAGTCGAAGAAAAAAAGTGGTCGCAGTCGATTCACTGAGCTTTTCCGCTGAGTCGAAAAGCATTTATGGCCTTCTCGGCCCAAATGGTGCAGGAAAGACGACAACTCTCAGGATTATCTCAACTCTTCTCAAGCCGGACAGAGGAAAGACAAGCGTAATGGGATTCGACTCTGTAGTACAGCCCACGGAAGTTCGGAAGAGAATAGGTTTCCTTACAAGCGATATGAAACTATCGGGAAACCTTACGCCAAAGGAACTGCTCAGATTCTACGGCGAACTCAGTCATATGAGTGACACAGATATCTCTAAACAGACAAAGGAACTATCAGAATATCTGGATATGAATGACTTCCTTGACAAGAGAATCGGGAAGCTCTCTACAGGAATGAAGCAAAAGGCTGCGATCGCAGTCAGTCTTATTCATGATCCCGAAGTCATAATCTTTGATGAACCCACAAACGGTCTGGACATCCTTACGGCAAGAACTGTTACCGACTTTCTCAAAGATTATCGCGACCAGGGAAAGACGATAATTATCTCCACTCACATCATGTCTGTTGCCGAAAAGCTTTGCAATAGAGTTGGAATTATCTTCAAAGGCAGGCTTGTTGCAGACGACACTCTTGAAGGGCTTTATGAGAAGTTTGGGGAAGACAATCTTGAAGACGTGTTCTTTAAGATTGCTGATAGAGAAGGGGTGATCGAGATTGTTTAGGGATGCTCTAATTATCTTTCGAAAGGAACTCAAGAATATATTCAAGGATGCAAGGACTATCTTCGCAGTTCTAATTCTGCCGATGTTGATCATGCCAGTGATCTTCCTCGTAATGAACACAGTGTCTACATCCCAAACCAGAACTTACGAGAACACAGTCTACAAGCTGAAGATAGTCAATTTGCCCGATGGGAGGTTCTTGAGTTTTCTAGATCAGATGATGCCGTTTGAAATTGACGATAACCTGAGCGAAGAATCGGTCAGAAACCAGGAGAACTCAATCATGGTCGAGTTTCCCGCAGATGCCGCGGAAAGAGTCCGTAGTGGAGAGAAGATAGATGCCCGTCTCTTCTACAATTCGACTTCAAAAGGTTCTTCGTATGGAGCTCAAATAGTTCAGAATGCCCTGTCATCATATTCATCTCTGCTTCTTTCGGAAAAGCTTCTCGAACATGGATTGACACTCGAAGATCTCAATCTCGTGAGCGTAGAGAAAAGAGATGTTGCACCGGAAGAATCACAGGGAACAGAGCTGCTGGCCACATTGATCCCGTATTTCCTGCTCATTTACATCTTCGCCGGATCCATGAACATAGGCCTCGATACAACTGCGGGCGAAAAAGAGAGAGGAAGCATGCCTGTGCTGCTTGTTAATCAGGTGTCGAGATCATCAATTGCAGCAGGGAAGATTCTGTATGTAATGACTATTGCGATCTTGAACAGCATATTCACTTTCATCGGCCTGATAATCGCTTTTAAAGTTGGAGGCCCTGCATTCGGGGGAGGCGAGCTCAATTTCTCATCTCTGTCGGCCGCAACTCTCTTCGGTTTATTCATTACACTGGTGACAATGTCCGGGCTCGCAGCCGCCTTAATTGTTCTCCTTGGCTCCTTAGCAAGGAATATGAAAGAGGGAAGCGGGTACGTAATGCCCATATATATTATGGCAATAGTACTGGGAGTTGCAACTATGCAGATGGAATCTCCAGATAATCCCCTCCTTTACCTGATTCCTTTCATGAACTCAATCTTCGTCATGAAAGATATCATTACCGCCAGTTTTGTCGTTTCGAGATTCTCTCTCATGCTTGTGAGCAACCTCGTTTATGTATCATTGTTCATCTACTTTCTTACCAGAGTCTTCAATAGCGAGAAGATCATGGACAGTTCGGGAGCTTAACTGATTACCTGAAAATCTTCAGATATTACGGACAAAGGAGGGCACATGCCCTCCTTTTCATTTCACCAATCAAGGTCTATGGTTTATCATTGAGTTAGGGATTAAGAGTTAGAATCATTTGTCGGGAGAAGTCTAGGTTGAGGAGAATAGTATCAGTCGGGGTTTTTGCCTTTCTGGTTTTCACAATGCTCTTTGGATCCGAGGTACTTGCTGACAGGTATCTTCAGTTTTTCTTGCGAGGAAACTATCATCTAGCTTATGAGATGCAAAGTCTGAGGGCGAAAACTCTCTATACAGTCGAAAGCATGAGTCAGGAATTTCAACAGCTCGGAGAGGAATACGGCGAATATCTCTTCATTTTCTCAACCGAGACTAGCGAGATAAGAGGATTCACAGTATTCATCTTTCATGCTCAGTTTGAGAGAGGGTTTATCGACTTCAACGTAGTGGTTGATGATCAAGGCAGAATTGACACATTTCTAGTTCAGCCGACACTGCAAACTGGAGCAATTGCCGAGTACATCGACACTAGCAAATTCGATGAATTTGAAATCACGATTGGAGAGGATAGGAACCGGCTTCCCGCAGTAATTACCGTCCCCAAGGAGATTGACAAGTATCCGCTTGTAATTCTCATACATGATTCAGGAGCTATGGACAGAGATTCTACAATTGGACCAAACAAACCGTTCAGGCAGATAGCCTGGGGGCTGGCGACTCAAGGTGTGGCCGTCCTAAGGTATGATAAGAGATCCTTTGTTTTCGGAGAGCGGCTATCTCAAACCTCTCCCAGCATCGAGACAGAAGTGATTGAAGATGTCATCAATGCGATAACCGCCGCATCGAGAATACCCTCAGTTTCATCCATATTTCTTGCGGGACATGGACTTGGAGGAAGAGTTGCCCCAGCAATCGCCGCCAGAGACTCCAGGGTAGATGGAATTATCCTACTGGCTACGCCTGCCAGGAAAGAGCTGCAAGTAATAATCGACAAACAGAAATACATTGGATCGCTTTATGAAGAAGAAAGCGGACAGCGGACCAAACTCCTCACCGACTACCTGCAGACAGCTCTTGACGGGAAGCTGCCTCCAGGCGCCCCCGTCCTGGCAGCAACAGCCGGATATTATTATGAGCTTGACAGAATGAATCCTATTGAAATTGTAAGAGAACTGGAGATCCCCGTGCTTATTGTTCAGGGCGATGCCGATTTCGAATCGACGGTCCAAGACTACATAATGTTCATGAACGCACTGTGGACTCGATTGAATGTTTATTTTCAGCTGCTGCCCGGTCTTGACCACTATTTTATGCCCGTGAAGGGTGAGATGTCAACACCCGACTATTATTACGAGTTCCGGCATGTTGATATCCAGCTCATTGACGCCATGTTTCCCTGGATCTACGTTTTTGATTGATCGACAACAAAATCCTCCTGCCCTCACACCAATGAATCACCTTATTAATGAAAGACTATTCATCGTAGAGAAAGCACGAGACGAAGTGTCCCTCGCTTACTTCCTTCAGTGAAGGACTTTCTTTCCAGCACCTGTCGAAGGCCTTAGGACATCTCTTTACGAATCTGCAAGTTTCAGGCGGATCAACGGGAGAGGGAATGTCTCCTTTCACGATCTCCCTCTTTCCGGTCTTTCTCATGTGAGGATTCGGAACGGGAATCGATGAAAGCAATCCGCGCGTGTAAGGATGAAGAGGATTATCAAACAGCTGGTCGGTTTCAGAGGTTTCAACAATCTTTCCAAGATACATAACCGATATCCTGTCACAAATATGCTTCACAACCGCCAGATCGTGCGCAATGAAAAGATATGTGAGACCGAAGTCGTGTTTCAAATCCTCAAGGAGGTTTATTACCTGAGCCTGGACGGATACATCAAGAGCCGACACCGGCTCATCACATATGACCAGACCCGGATTCAAGATCATAGACCTCGCTATCCCAATTCTCTGTCTCTGTCCACCTGAGAATTCATGAGGGTATCGGTACATATATTCTGGCCTTAGGCCGACCTTCTCAAGAACCTCCGCTATCATTGACTTTCTCTCTTCTCTGCTCTTGCCCAACGAATGCACTCTCAGGCCTTCGGCAATTATGTCGTGAACAGTGATTCGAGGGTTGAGGGAAGCGTAAGGATCCTGGAACACCATCTGTATCTCTCTCCTGAAAGGCCTCATTTTCGATTCCGAGAGAGAAAATATGTCGACCTCACCTTCATGAGAACCTTCTCCTCTGTAGAGGAACTCCCCATCTGTTGGCTGGTAGATCTTGATGAGAGTCCTTCCTATAGTCGTCTTGCCGCAACCCGATTCTCCAACCAGCCCCAGAGTCTCGCCCCTGTAAATATGCAGATCAACCCCATCCACCGCCTTCAGATTGGACTTAGACCTGAACCCGCTCTTTATGGGGAACCATTTCTTCAGATTTTTGATCTCAACCATTGGGGAAATCTCCATCATACATCATCCCCTTCAAATAGCCAACAACGAACTGAATGATGGGCTTCGGATTCAATCATCGGAGGTTTCTCAAGGCATTTCTTGAATGCCATCGGGCAACGCGGCCTGAATCTGCAGCCATCGGGAAAACTCGAAGGATGGGGGACATAACCATCTATTACGCTCAACTTCTTCTGATCTTTCTTGGAAATCTCAATCTTTGGTATTGAGTTAATCAGGCCCTTTGTATAAGGATGCATGGGTCTGTCGAAGATGTCAAATATGTCCCCGCTCTCAACAATCTGTCCTGCGTACATCACGAGGACTCTATCACACATTTCGGCGATTACTCCCAGATCGTGCGTTATGATTATCGTGGCTGTGCTAAACCTATCCTTCAGCTCGTTCATTAGTTCAAGAACCTGAGCCTGAATAGTTACGTCAAGCGCTGTAGTCGGTTCGTCAGCAATGAGCAGCTCCGGACTGCAAGCGAGCGCCATAGCAATCATTACTCTCTGCCTCATTCCTCCCGACAATTGATGAGGAAACTCCTTTACTCTCTTCTGGGGTTCTGGAATCCCGACAAGCCGGAGCATTTCCACGCTTCTCGTCATTGCCTCCTCCTCATTTAGACCTTCGTGCAGTCTATATACTTCGGAAATCTGCCATCCGATCGTGTAGAGGGGATTCAAAGATGTCATGGGTTCCTGAAACACCATTGATATCGACTTGCCCCTAATCTTCTGAAGTTCTTCCTTGCCGAGCGTTGAAATGTCCTTCCCTCTGAAAGCAATTCTTGTATCTTCACCGAGAAAGGCGTTCTTTGGTAGCAATCTCATTATTGAGAAAGCAGTGATTGTCTTGCCACAGCCAGATTCCCCCACGATTCCTAGAGTCTCTCCCTTTGATAGACCAAACGAAACCCCGTCCAGAGGCGTTATTCTTCCAAGCTGAGTTTTAAAGGAAATCTTCAAGTTGTCAACTTCGAGTATTCTTTCCATGCTTTTCAACTCTCACTCACAAATTTAGGATCCAGAGCATCTCTAAGTCCATCTCCAAGAAAGTTCACGTTCAGTACTGTTATGAAAATGAAGAATCCTGGGAAGACGGTAAGCCACCACGGATTTACCCCAGTAGTTGTGCCAAGTATGTAATTCATAGCTCTCTGAAGCATATTGCCCCAAGACGGCATGGGAGGCTGAATGCCAAGTCCGAGATAACTCAAAGATGACTCTGCAAGTATTGCATACGACATGTTAAGCGTCGCAGAGACAATCACTATCGGTATAACGTTAGGAAGAACGTGTCGGAGGATTATTCTCCCGTTTTTCACTCCCATAGCTCTTGCAGACATTACGTACTCTGTCTCTCTTATTGAAAGCACTAGTCCCCTGACCAATCTGGAAACACCCATCCAGCCGAAAACTGTCAGAACCAAAATGATATTCATGATTCCCGAACCAAAGACAAGGGTAAGAGTTATCAAGATAGGGAACATCGGTATAGAAAGCATTACATCGACAAATCTCATTAACAGCCTGTCAACAAGGCCTCCATAGAAGCCAGAAAGCAGTCCGACAACTGTTCCGATTAGGGTGGTTATCACCGCAGAGGCTAACCCGACAAATAGAGAAATTCTTCCACCGTACATTACTCTAACCAGCACATCATGACCCAGTTCGTCTGTCCCAAAAGGATGACCCTCTGTAAACGGCGGCGAGAAGAGATAAGAGAAATCCATATCTTCATATCCAACATCGACGAAAAGCGGACCAAATACGGTGAATAGAATCACACCAACGAGCACAAATGCGCCGAACATGGCAAGTTTGTGACTCTTGAACTTCGCCCACACCAACTGCCTGTAGCTATTTATATGAACCGGCCGCGATTTGCCTTCGATTTCATCGAGTTTCCTTCTGTAGAGGAATTTTGGCATGACTAAGCTCCCTTCCTGCCCATCCTGATTCTGGGATCAACCATCACATACAGGAAGTCAGCAACGAGATTTGAAATAAGGGTTATGATGGCCAGAAACATCAAACAACTGATCGCCAGATTGTAATCGCTCGATATCACTGCATTGTACATAAGTCTACCCATTCCCGGCCAGGAAAAGACCGTCTCGATGATCAACGCTCCACCGAAAAAGTAAGGGATATCGAGCGCGATTATTGTAATAATAGGTATCATCGCGTTCTTCAGAGCGTGTTTGATTATAACCTTTCTATCGGGAACCCCTTTTGCATACGCAGTTCTAACGTAATCCTGATCAAGAACTTCCAGAAGTGATGTTCTTATGTATCGCACCCACGAAGCAACCTGAACTAATCCCAGCACAAAAGCCGGGAGGACGAGGTGTCTCAGTCTATCAATAAAGATATTCCATGAGCCAGTGATGCCATAAGTTGCCATCCCAGATACGGGAAACCAACCAAGACTAACACTGAAAATTATGATCGCAATTAATGCAAACCAGAATCCGGGCAAAGAGATACCTATGAAGGCAAACACAGTTGTTGTGTAGTCGAAAGCCGAATACTTCTTGACTGCCGAGAGTATTCCTATCGGAAGAGCGACCACAAGCCCTATAAGCCAGGCCGTAATGGTTAGAATAAGGGTATTTGGCAGGCGAGAAGTTATGAGATCAATTGCTGGCGTTTTGTACATACTGGAATATCCCAAATCTCCGGTCATGACACTCTTCAGCCATGTGAAGTATTTGACAGGAAGCGGATCGTCAAGATGATAATACTCTCTAAGCTCCCTCATCCTTTCAGGATCGTTAGTCATTACCCTTGGATTCTGCATTCTCATCTGCAAGAGAGGATCGCCGGGCATAGAGTTCATAATTACGAAGATGATTATCGAGATTGCGAAAAATATTGGAATGAGCTCCAGAAAGCGTTTCAGGAAATAGACTTTCACGACCTCTAGCTGCCCCTTCTTTGAATATAATCTGCGACATTAAGCCCTGCTATCAGCTGAACGCTGACCAGGCTCTTTATAGGAATAGTCGTATAATCGAGATTATTCTCGAGATACTCAATCTTTCTCTCGAATGCTTCGCCCACCATTGTCACGATTGCCGACAGCTTTTCCGATCCGTCATCATTTTCCCTGACCAATCTTCTTAGCATCCCTAGCATCAGTGATTGATAGAACTGGCTGACTATCTTATTATCAAAGACCTCTGCCATGCTTGCCTTTCTCTCAAGAGACGGATCATTTTCAATCCAATTACTCTGCGCTTGCAGTTGATCGGGATAGGTTTCAAGAACATTCTTGAAGACTCTGTAGAACGGTGAATTTCTGTCTGTAACGCAAGGTTCGACTGCTTTCATCACTTCGCTGACAAACTCAAAATTCTCGACGGACCTCTGATAGTTGAATCTCTGCGCTTCCTTCCTAGTTATCTCCGCTTCAGACATGTCTTCGACCCTTGCATCATAATAGTACGGAATCTCACAAACCAAGGAAAAAGTATCGGCCACAGATGAAGCAAAATCATCAGAACTAGTTCCGGCTTTGATGACGTCTGCCGGGTCTTTGCCTGGACCAAGATTCTTCTTCAGATAATCATACTCTTGAGCCATTCCGAAAAGCTTGAAAATAGCAGGTTCGATCTGCTCCAAGAAAGGTGCTTCCGGCTCTCCAAGAGAAAGTGGCAAACCAAACAAACCCGGAAGTTCGCTAAAAGTCTCATGGAGTTCTGGAACTGCGTCGCTCACATAATAATAGACCCCTCCAAAACCGGAATTGTGAAGAGAGTACATGAACTCAGGCTTCTTCTCTTCAATAAGCTTCATAAGCACTTTCGTTTCTGGCAGCGGAGAATGAAAATGAAGCGTCTCATAATCGACGGGGAAAGTCCATTCAACCTGTTCATGACCGGGCGGCCTGTAGAAGTTACCTGCATACTTTCTTATAGAGGAAGAGTCTTTGAACCATCCTTCGTTAAGCTTCGTCCCATCCACATCAATAACTTTTATCAAATGCCAGGTGTAGTCGAACTGATTGCGAAAAACATCATCACTGGCAAGTTTCTCGCTAAGGAAATCCAGCATCATAGCACCTATCGGTTCGTTCGGGTGGGGACAGCCGAACAGAAGAGCATTGTTCTTGCCACTTCCGATTTCCAGAACGTAAATCGGATTTCCGTTGCGTGATTTTCCCGCCTCATATACCTTGACTTTTCCTGGATACCTCTTTGCAAGCTCTAAAGACCTTTGGTCCATCTCTTCCACCGTAAAGAATTCCTTGTAGTCAGGAACACAATCTATAAGCTCGGTATATTTCATGTCGAAACCTCCGAAAGATAGTTTGAAAGAATATGGGGGAGAAGCCTCTGACTTCTCCCCCACAAGAGCTTATTACCTGTCAATATACCAGTTTTGAATTATCCAACCAAGACCGTTATCGTAGCCTGAATTGAAGCTCTTAATATATGATTTTGCAAAATGAGGAGTCGGCGCGACAACTAGAGGAAGAACCGGGAGCTCGTCCGTCCAGAGCGCAAAGTGTCTCTCATAGAGAGCGACTTTCTTTTCCGGGTCAAGCTCTCTGGATGCCGCAACGATCAGCTCATCGTTTTCAGCGTTTGCCCAACCGGTGTAGTTCATACCACCCCAGTAGTTCTCGTCGGAAGGAATCTGATCGGTCGTCCAGTAGTTCGCGGCCTCATCGCTGACACCATAGCCCCAACCGGAGAGAAGAGCATCGTAAGAGCCATAAGGGAATGCTTCCGTCCAGATTACCAGTGCAGGCTTCATATCTATCTCCACTTCCATGCCTATCTGCTTAAGCATACCCTGAATCATCTGGGCCATCATCTGATAATCACCGCTACCAGAGGCAAGAGAAAGACTGAACTTCAAAGTCTCTCCATCCTTTTCGTAAATGCCTTTGCTGTTCAGTTTCCAGCCGGCTTCCTCAAGCAAAGCCTTTGCCTTTGAGGGATTGTATTCGTAATGCTTCACATCCGGACCTTCAAGTGCTTCTCTCATCTGATGCAGATCTGTTATCCAGGTGTCCACCACTTCGGCCAGTCCGGCGTAAACTACATTGCTTATCTGCTCTCTGTTGATGCCATAGAGAACAGCCTGCCTTACTCTCTTATCTCCAAAGATCGGATGGGGTTTTGTTGTATCCTCAGGATCTCTCAGGTTAAGGTTCAGATTGTCGTAAGCAATGTTCGGTGTATAGAAGACGTTGAACATGTCGGCTCTCTGATTCTCAAGCTGGACCGACTGCTTCAGCGTAAGAGTATATCTTCCGAAATCTATCTCTCCGTTGAGTGTAGAAGCGAAGATTACGTCCATATCAGGAATGATTCGCATAACTATCTCATCAATGTTGGGTCTGCCCATATAGAACTCATCAAAAGCTTCCAGAATTACGTATTGGCCCTCGACATACTCTTTGAACTTGTAAGGACCGGTCATGATCGGATTCTTGTTAGCTTCTTCAACGAAAGCATCCCAGTTTCCACAATCCTTTGCCTCTTCGTAACTATCCCTGAAAACATGCTCCGGAAGCTGGAACCACCCGAAGTAATAAGCGTAAACAGAAGAACCCAGCTCTGCGTTGCTCAAAGGTTCGGGAAGAGTTATAGAGTAAGTGTAATCGTCGATAACATCTACTTCCGAAACTGAACTCTCGAAGTAGTTCGTTGTAACCGGGGCGCCGCTGTTCATAACTTCCCACTGGAACTTCGCATCATGGGCAGTCACAGGCTCTCCATCGTGCCACTTCATTCCCTTTCTTAACTCGTAAGTTATAGTAAGTGACCCGTCTTCGTTTATTACCATCAGTCCGTTTTCTAGACTTGGCATTCTCTTGACCATTCTCGGGAAGTAGAAGCCGTCCTTATCAGTGCCGGTAATGCCATCGCCCATGATATTACAAATAGTCCAGGTCAAACCGGCAGAAGTGAACAAAGTGTTGAAACCCGGAGCATCGGCAGTGACGGCCGTCGTTGCTAGACCGCCGGTCACAGGAGGATTCAAAGCCATGTAGATGGAAATCGCAGCTTCCTTTCTTGTAATTGGGGAATCCGCCTCT
>DSBT01000078.1 GCA_011045915.1 Mesotoga infera | reverse complement strand
TGGAACTGGCTAATAAACTCTTCTCTTCTCCCATTTTCCTCTCAGGTAATAGAGAATCATTATGGCCGCTTCGGCTATGTCCGAGAAAACATATGAAAGCCAAACCCACACTGTACTTGCTTTCATTACCGTTACGGCAATAATCAAGATTGGGACCTGAATCATCCACCTTGAAACAACGCTTCCCACGACGAAGGGAAAATTGTATCCAGATCCTCCAAAGACAGCCGAAAGGCCGAAACCGTAGGCCAGAACCGAAATTCCAAGAGCTCCATACTTCAGGAAACTTGCTCCGTAGCTTATTATCTCCGGGTCGCTGTTGAACATGCTGATCACAAGCTCGCCGGCAAAGAAAGCGATTAACGCGAAAGCAAACATAAAGAAGAATCCAATCAGGGCAGCAGTCTTTGCAGTCGACCTCGCCCGGTCGACATTATCTACTCCGAGGTTCTGCCCCACCATTGCAGATCCTCCCATACTAAGTCCCACAAGAGGCATGAAAGCCAATCCAAACAATCTGCCAGTCACACCTACTGCAGCCACGGCCGTGGTCCCGTAAAATGCGACGAATTTAAGAACCACAACTGCAGCGAGATTCCTGAAGAAACCTTCTAGGCCCGTAGGAAGACCGATTGTCAGAAGTTTCTTGTCTATGTTTCGATCGAGCCTAAATAACTTCGACAACTTCGGCTTGACTCCCTCTCTACCAGAGAAAAGGATGTAGAAGCCAAACAAGAATGATGCTGTCTGCGCAATAACCGTTGCTACTGCCGCGCCGAAGACGCCGAGACCAAAGCCGGGGATACCCGTTCCAGGCACTTTGTCAAACATCATAATAGGATCGAGGACGATATTTATTACGCTTGCAACCATCATAATGTACATGGGGCTTTTCGCATCGCCTATACACCTAAGGGCAGTATTCACAGAGTACGAAGAGAACATCATCGGCAGGAAGAACAAACGAATATACCCATAGTCCAGTGCAGATGCAACGACCTTCGGATCGGTAGTGAAAAGGCCCAGTGAGGGTTTTAGAAATGCCGCGACCAGCAAAGCGGAAATTAGAGCTACAATGAATTTGAAAGTAATGGTCTGTTCGATTGCCCTGCTTGATCCTTCAAGGTCTCGCTTTCCGTAGCTCTGAGAAATCAGTGAAATTGAACTTTGGCCAATAATCGAATTCAAAATGTCGACAATCCAGAAAAGAGTTGTAAAGATTGTCACGCCGGCAATTGCTTCGCCGGAAATACGGCCGATCCAGAATATATCCACTATGTCGTAGATCATCTGAGCGCTGAATCCTATCATTGTAGGAACGGACATCACGAGAAGATTCTTCAGAATATTCCCTTGAGTAAGATCTCTTGCCATTTATGCCCCCTAAGTACCCCTTGTGAAGAGTCCGAAAGAAAACCCGTACTAAAACGACACAGGAATTATACACCTTTTCTCACTTTCAGAACGGACCTAAATAATTGCCTTCAGTCTATCCAGAAAGTTCTCTTTAATAAAGTCGATTCCATTCTCCCAGAAAAGAGAACCGGAAATGTCTATCCCGGCTTTCCTTAAGAGGATTTCTGGTGAGTCGTAACCACCGCTCTCGAGCAAGGCTACATA
>DSBT01000077.1 GCA_011045915.1 Mesotoga infera | reverse complement strand
CCCTAATTAACGATTCTTTCTAGCAACAGACGTCGCAGATGCGACGGAGTTGATTTGATTACAGAGAGTTAGTGCCTAGAAACAGTAGTACTTGAAAGTTCAATGATTATCGACTTAAAGGAAGTCCAACAGTAAGCCCCGGCGCCAGGGGCTTTTGCAACTATTTCTTCAGAGGCTTTACTGGACGATAGATAGCGTAGCCATAGTCTTCTGGGTCGCTCCTCTGGTAGATCGGATTATTAGTGTTCCATTCATAACCCGAGTCTTCGGGATTCCAGTTCCATGCAAGCTCATTGACAGTTGACATGACTGCGGTGTTGTTTTCCTCGTAATTGTAAGGCGGGTAGTAGAAGACTACATACTCACTCTCTGGAACGACAGTACACTCCATACCTTCGGGAACCTCTCCGCTGTAATCTAGCGGTACTTCGATTCCGTAAAGATAGCCGCGCTTCTCTCCCTCGAAATACCATCCGCCGATCTGACCGTGAAGGCTATGAATGCTTTCGAGCAAACCCGTCACTGTGTGACAGTCCTGACCGGGAATGCCTTCCTGAAGTTCCCAGAAGTGGAAGTATCCCTTAGCGTTGATGTTCCTGATTCCGATGAACTTGTGTGTGGGAAGTCTTTCGATCTTCACTTCAATCCTTTCCATTTCCTTTTCGCTCAAGCTGCACCTCCTTTTGATGCCCAGAAAGTGGGGGTCGTAGACGATCCTTTTCAGCAGGAGGGGAATAGGCTTTGGGGACATTCTGAACTCTTTCGGTGAAATAGAATATGCTTTCTTGAACGATCTGCTGAAAGCCGCCTGCGAGGAAAAACCGTTGTCGATACCTATCTCGGCGATAGACTTCTCTGTGTCTCGAAGCTCCAGCGCGGCCTTGCAGATCCTTCGAAGCCGGACGTAATCTCTCAGCCTAATCCCGGTAAGAGCATGGAACTTCTTTGTACAGTAGAATGGCGAGTAGAAAAGGTTCTCGCTCACTTCCGAGAGAGTCGGCCCATCTTCTAGATTTCGCTCGATTAGCTCTATGATCTGCTGAACGTTTTCGTGCCATTCGTACACAGCGATCCCCTCCTGAGACAAATATATCTGAAACGAGGGCCGAATTCTTGATTTGAGTTGCACTATTCGCAACTTCAGTCACTCTGAATTCTTTAGACTATCAGAAAGACAGATTCAAGCTATCCTTTAGAATAGGAAAAGCGAATCACACTGTTAGGACAAGCATCAATGCATTCGCCGCATAAGATGCACTCGCTGTTCCCCATTTTGTTCACTTCTACCATTTTTTGGACATCAAGACTCATTGGACACGCTTTTGTGCATGCCCCGCAACTTACGCACTTTTTTGTCGCTCTTCAGTCGAAGGGCAGGATAGTCGGCAGCATTCCTGATCTTCCTTCCAATGACCATGAATGGAGCTATCCAGCAAAAAGCGTGGCATCCAGCTCTTTTCCCTGCGAGCAGAGACATCATAAGAAAAGCTCCGACCACCGTTAGGTAGATCATATAGTTTGCCGGTTCTGCTACGGAAATCCCAGTCTCCATCATAAAGAATGGGTCTATCTTCTTTACTCCTCCCGCTTTTACGAAAAGGAATATTATTATTGTGATCCAGGGGGACCATACTATCAGGTACTTGATCCAGTCGAGCCTCCCGATATTTGGCCTTTTGCCGTTAACCATGAAAGCGATCTCCTGAATAGCGCCGGCAGGACATATCCATCCGCAAAAGAGCCTTCCCAGAAAGAGAGAAGAAAGAAACAGCGTTGCGAAAGTTATCATGCTTCCTGCAACGATACCTCTTGAGGCACCCAGAATTATTAGATAGGGCGAGAAATAATTGAGCGTTATTGGAAACAGAATCATCGAAATTAGCAAGACGGTTTTGCGAACTCGTTGTCTCTTCTTGATCATTGTTTTTCACCTCGCCTTCGATTCATGAATTGCCGAGTAGTGCGAGCGCTTCTTCGCACCAGTCTATCCATGCCTGATACGTCTTCTTTCCAAACAACACGGTTACCAGCTGATAAGGGTGGTCGGGATGATCTTCCAAGACCTCTCTCAGATTTCGTTCAAATATTTCCATGAGTTTCAGCTTTTTTTTCAGACTCTCTCTAAAATCATCGACGTGTCTCTTGATAGTCTCCGTTGATGTATGATTCCCGAATGATAGCTTGAGCAACAATTCAGATCTCAGTCTCTCGGTCTCGACCGGTTCTTCAAGCCACTCTCGAAGGATTGCCATCCCCTTTTCGGTGATCTTGTATACAGTCTTGTCCGGCTTTCCCTCTTGAGCAACTCGTTCGCTCCCAAGCAACCCTTCTCTCCGCAGTTCTTTCAGTGTGGGATAGATCTGGCCGAAACTCTCGTTCCAGTAGAAACTAAGCCTTTCTTCTATCCGCTTCTTGATTTCATATCCCGAGAGGTCTTCCTGACTGAGAATGCCAAGAATGGGATATTTGGTCTTGTTAGAACGGGCCATCTCTTCACCTCTAATATCTAAAAGATATATATCTATAAGATATATTATCACAATAGCTGGATGTATGCATAGACTTTTCCTCGCAAGCGATTAACGCCTTAATGAATTTCGAAAAACCTTGCGGTATGTTATAGGAAAGGCTTTTGATAAAGCTCGATTTTCGAGGCTGCGAATCTGCAATGATCCTTATATGAGGTGTAAATCGAATGAACCAGAATCCCATAACAGTCATACAGACTAATAAAGAGCAAAATTGTCTGTTCAGAAGATGTGATAGAATTTTCTCGGTCGGGTGTTTTGAAAAAGCAAAGAGCCCCGGTCGATGTGGACCGTCGACGGTCAATGATTTTCAATTCTCGTCTTCTCGCGAGTGGAGCGGGAGTCTCGACATACTCTTTCTCGATACATTCTCTCTTCTGCCCGCGAAGCGGAACTGGCCTCGCCGAAGGCGAGACTGTCTCTTAGATACTCCTGAGGACCCTTTTTACGCGTTGAGATTCTGAGCAGGATCATCTCAGAATGACTTGAAGAAGGCGAATAACCTGAAACAAGAGAAGACTTTTGTCCCCAGCGACTTGTGCCAACTCCTTACTTCATCATCCCGCATAGCCTTCCCAATGAGCATGAACCGGCTGATTGCTGATGAAAACAACGTTGCCAGTCAACTGTCCACCGTCCACCGACCGAGCAGCAGCCGTCAAAGAGAAAAACATTGTTCTTTGTTTCAGAGCAAGGATCCTTTCTTCGTTATTGGTCAAGGTCAGATCAAAGAGATGCTTGTTTAAGCTTCATTCCAATCTGACTGGTTTCTTCTCTCTCTCTTCTCTCGTGAGCGTAGCGAACCTCTCCACACGCTCTTTCTCAATGGTCTTTGTTTGCCCAACGAAGTGCGACTGGCCCGCGTTAGCAGACTGGCTCCTGAAGATCCACTGTACGCTTAAGAACGAAGACCCGCTGATCGCTGCTAAACAGAGACATCATCTCTGCTCTCCCTCAGTCATCCCGTAGTGGTTCTGTACGGGATCTCGTACTGGGAGCCTCTGTACGCTTAAGAACGAAGAACCGCTGATCGCTGTGAAGAGCCGTCCTTTGTTCCAAGTGTGAGCACTGAAGGAATCAGCTATCTGGAAGCGAAAGCTTCCTCAAGAACTCCGAGGCGCAATCTTTGATCAGGGTTGCTCCCGCGGTATTTTGATGAACATGATCTACCGTCAATAGAAATCTATTTTCCTGCGAGAGAGCGTCCCAGCTCTTTCTAAACAAGATGTGTTTGAATATCATTTTCAATGTGAATTCCCAGGAGATTTCCCGCCCTGACGATGGTCTTTTGTCTGCCTCTTTCAGGTAATCGCGCTGACGTTCGTTGAGATCCATATAGCACAAGTCCATCTGTGAGGTTATCTTCTTGATCAGTTCAGAATACTCAACGCTTCTCTTGAAGAGGACATGTTCGGAATCTTCTGTGATCAAAGGTAACGACATTACGCCTATATGAGCAATGGAAGAGGTCTTGAGCCTTTGGAGGATCTCAGCGAGGTTTCTGGCGTAGCTCTCTCTTGAAGGTCTCTCGGGTAGTCTGTTTTTTCTGATATAGGCTTTCATGGTCTTTTCTGAGTAGGTCGCCCACACGTCATTTGTTCCTACCAGGAGAATAGCAATATCTGGCTTCATGCTGGTCACATTCTCGATTCTCTTGAGAACATCATAAGAGAGGTTTCCATTCACTCCACTATTTAAAAACCTAAACTTTCCCCCAAATTCGCTTTTCAGCATCTCGAAGTAGCTTGCACCCACTCGACCATAGGTAATACTATCTCCAATACAGGCAACGGTATCCATGAGCAATCTCCTCATTTTCACTTCATACTATTATAGTCTTTCATAGTTTTATCCACGTAGATAATCTACCGGTTTGAAAGCCCATAATAAGACAGACTTTTCATAGGAAGGAAAGCCTGTCGGTGATTAGCATTATTGAGAGAGCAGTCTTCCAGAAAGAAACGGCGCCCGTCGCGAGGACAGGCGCCCATTTATAGAATTTCTTAGAAGCACTCAAGAAAATGCCACGCAATCCACTCATAGATCTTTGTGGTGGTACGTCTCTTTCTCTTTTCGTTTTTCCGCTTGCTCAGCTCTTATCAGATTCTTTGCTGTCAAAGTTGCGTTGGAGCATTCGGTTTTGGTCAACCAATCAGTCCCCACCAATCGCTGTAGAATTCATAAGTTGTCT
>DSBT01000076.1 GCA_011045915.1 Mesotoga infera | reverse complement strand
TTGAGATAACTGATTCGGGTAAAGGAAGATCGGGGAAATGAAGACAGAAAGGATTCACAGGCTCAATGAAAAAACCAGTGGGAGCGGAGAGTTCGTTTTGTACTGGATGCAGGCCTCTCAAAGGACAGATGAGAATCATGCACTTGAGTTTGCAAAGCAAGAAGCAAAGACTCTCGGGGTCCCTCTTGTTGTGCTTTTCATAATAGTTGTCGATTACCCATCGGCTAACCTAAGAAGCTTCAGCTTTATGCTTGATGGGTTGAGAGATGTCAAGTATCGACTGGAGAATTCCGGAATACGATTCGTCATCCTTAAGGGCGATCCCACGTATATATTGCCTTCTGTATCGCAAGACTGTTCCGAAATCATCACAGATGTCGGGTATCTCAGACACCAGATTGCTTGGAGAAGAGAGCTCGCGAGTCTGGTGAAGTGCTCTGTGTTAGCAGTTGAAACTAATGTTGTTGTCCCTGTAGAGACAGCCAGTACAAAAGAAGAATATAGCGCAGCCACTTTCAGGCGGAAGGTAATGGAACTGGTACCGGAATTTGTCAGTGATTTTTCCCCCGTAGAATTCAGATCTAGCAGCCCCAGAATTGAATTCGAAGGTTCACTCAATCTCGACGAACTCTCTCTTGCTGATGTGGATCAGAGTGTGCCCATCGTCACCGATTTTCGCGGAGGCCAAGAAGCTGCAAAGGCAATGCTTCAAAGATTCATTGAAATGAAGATAGATAGGTTTGTGGAAGATAGAAATGATCCCAACTGTGATTGCCTGTCGCAGATGAGTCCTTTTCTCCACTTCGGGCAAATTTCTCCATGCTACATCACCAGGAAAGTCTTCGAGTCTCATTTACCAGGAACAGATGCCTACATCGAAGAGCTGATTGTAAGGAGAGAACTAAGTATGAATTTTGCTTTCTACAATGCTTACTACGACTCCTTTAGATCGCTCCCCTCTTGGGCCCAGAAGACCCTGAATGATCATAGAAATGACAGAAGAGATCCAGTTTATTCCCTGTCGCAACTTGAGAGAGGAGAAACAGATGATTTCTACTGGAACGCCGCTCAAAGTGAAATGGTTCTAAATGGGAAGATGCATGGATACATGAGAATGTACTGGGGAAAGAAGCTGCTTGAATGGAACTCTGATCCAGAGACTGCAATACGCGTGGCAATTCAACTTAACGACAAATATGAAATCGACGGCAGGGATCCCAACGGTTATGCCGGCATTCTCTGGTGCTTCGGAAAACATGATAGAGCTTGGCCCGAACGCCCAGTATTTGGGAAAGTCAGGTATATGAACTCAAATGGATTGAAAAGAAAATTCGATGCCGACGCTTATACACGAAAGATCAATGATATGATTACTCGACGGAGAAACTTGAGTTGAACAGAGCGGTCTCGACCAACTCCCCATCCTTGAGTGACTCCAGTCTTACTGAAAGCATGTAAGCTCCGGCATGTAGATCCATTATCTTGATTGCCTTATTAGGATATGTGAAAGCCTGAGTAACAAAATCACCGGTTCCCGGCATATGCAGTTCGGCAATGACTTCGATAGTATTGTCTTCGATTAGGCGGACGCTTCTAATTCCTATATCGTATCCTCCTGTGGGCTTCTCTCCGGCCTCAATTATTACAATTGCTTCCCCACTAATGGTTCTGGTCTCGACGAACACTTGTTCACGAATCTCTCCAAGTAGAAGCCCCGGATCGGTCCTTCTGTCTGTCTGCAAGAAAACGCTCTCAAAGTTCATTTCTTTCACTTCAACCTCCAACTGCCCGTGATAGTCTATTCTAAGCTCCATAACTGCCAATGAATACCCACTTTCAAATGAAAGGAGGAAGGGGTCTATCACGTAATACATACCTTCTCTAGCCATCGCTATTCTTCTCTCATAATACTCTCCCTTGCTAATCAACTGGATAGAGGCTTCCAGCTCTTTTACATCGTTTCCGGGATCAAAGAGCCAGCCGGAAATGATTACAATGACTGTATCGGAATCTCTCCCAGAAAGCACAGAGAAGCTGACATTCTTTGTTCTGTTGCCTATGCTTTGCTCAAGAGCGAAAGATTCCGGTGCCTCAAGCTCTGTATAGTTCACGTGAAATGCTGACAGATAAGAATAGGAAACAACTATTGCTAACACGACAATAACTATCTTTTTCATTAGGCCACCTCCCCAGAATTTGACTTGCAATTGCTTTGATTTGTTTGCATGAGTTAATAGTACATCATTTTAGATGCAAGAAAGGCCTTCAATGGTCTTTATCGACCCAAAATAATCTTCCGATTTCAAGTTAAAGGTTGTATCATGTAATTAGGAGCAGCTGCTCCAATTCCACGGGGAGGTGTTTTAATGAATAGGCGTTTTCTTTTTGTTCTACTCATGGCTTTTCTTCTAGGCTCTGC
>DSBT01000075.1 GCA_011045915.1 Mesotoga infera | reverse complement strand
TCTTCTCTCACGGGAATCTTCACTTTACAGTTGTTGCACAGCTTTCTTACCAGTCGTTGCCCCATGACACCAATCAGTGAGGTCCCCAGCAAGAAGGGATCCACACCCATATTTACCAGTCGGGCCACCGCGCCTGCGGCGCTGTTTGTATGAATAGTCGAGAAAACAAGATGCCCGGTGAGAGATGCCTCAATTGCAAGCTGGGCAGTCTCTCTGTCTCGTATTTCACCAACCATAATTATGTCGGGGTCCTGACGCAAGAAAGATCGCAGGTATCTCGCAAAAGTCAATCCGATGTCCGTATTAACTTGACATTGAGAGATGCCTTCTATAGTGTATTCGACTGGATCTTCAGCGGTCAAGACGTTGACTTTCTCGGAAGTAACCTGGTTAAGAACGGCGACCAAAGTCGTTGATTTTCCGCTTCCGGTAGGTCCTGAGACGAGTATGATGCCATAAGGAGAGCTGATAATGCTCTCGAAACGTTCCCTGTTATAGTCGGAGAGACCCAGATCTTCAAGCTTCTTCTTCGCATTTGATACCCTTAGAATTCTCATAACAACTTTCTCGCCGAAAATCGTTGGCATTGTCGAAACTCTCATATCGAACTGCTCATTGCCTCTCCTAATATAGAACTTTCCATCCTGAGGCATTCTCTTCTCTGAAATATCCAGATTACACATGACTTTGATTCTAGATACAACCGAGTTATGAGCCTTTCTAGGATAACTCAGAACCTTTCTCAAGACCCCGTCGACTCTCAGTCTGGCAACGGCCATTTTCTCGTAGGGCTCCAGATGGACGTCACTGGCATCGCTTCTTATGCCGTTGTCCAGAAGTGAGTTTATGAACTTCGCGACGGGAGTATCATCGGTTTCGTCCTGTTTGTCATCATCAAGATCGATTTCCGAGTGCTGCTCTATGCTGAAAGTATTGTCTATTATCTCGCTAGAAGCAGACTCCTCGTAAGAGGATTTGTAAAGTGCATCAAACATGGGAGGAGGTACGAGAAGAGTGTGTATCTTATTCCCAGTAAGGAACGAGAGCTCTCTGTCTATTTGTGGAACCTTGAGAACATCGGTTGTAACTACTTTCAGAATGTTGCCGTCTGGGGAAAAATCGATTGGAATTACGTTCAGCCTGTCGGCAACTGGCTTGGGAATCATTCTAAGTACTTCCGGCGAAAGCAAGTTAGGGACATCATCCAGTACGTTGAGGCCGTATTGCTTGGAAAGAGAATCGTAGATGTCCTCCCATGAGATGACACCCATTCCCACAAGGACCTCACCAATCGGCTTTCCTACTTTTTTTTGCAGAGCTACGGCCTGCTGGAGAGCATCCTCACTGATCTGTCCTTGATCAATAAGTAGCTCTCCGAGTCTTTTATAGACTCTCAACTACTACTCCTCCTCGTTTATATCCAATCCGAATCTGTAGATCGCTGGAATGTCTGAAGCATCACCCATCAATTCGCCTTCATCGAGTTCCAGACCTGCCGCTATCAAGGTTATATCAAGCTCATCATCGTTCATTTCAGGATCAACGATAAGTCCCAGTTTGACATCCGCATCCTCACTGCAATTCTGTCTAACTATAGCGGCAGCAATATTCATTTCTCTGAGCGTAATATTCTTGGCGGATACGTTGAGAATTATGCCTGTCGCATTATCGATAGGCTTTTCCAGCAAACGACTTTCAAGGGCTCTTCGCGCAGCTTCTTCGGCGCGTCTCTCGCCGGAGCCCACTCCAATACCCAGCATTGCCGTTCCGGCATTTCTCAACACAGACTCGACATCGGCGAAGTCAAGGTTGATATACCCGCGCTTTGTTATAAGCTCGGAGATACCCTTGATTCCGTGATGGAGAGTCTCGTCGGCCTTTGCAAAGGCATCTACGATTGAAGTGTTAGGCGGCAGCTCTTGCAGAAGCTTGTTGTTCGAGATTCTTATTAGCGTGTCCACCGAATTCTTTAGTCTTCTTAATCCTTCATGGGCAGTCTTCAAGCGGGTGTTTCCTTCGAAGAAGAAGGGAGTCGTCACTACGGCGACAGTAAGAATTCCCATCTCTCTGGCTATCGAAGCTACTATTGGAGCCGCACCCGTTCCCGTACCGCCCCCCATGCCTGCAGTGATGAAAAGAAGATCGGTGTCCTCAAGGAATGTTCCGATCTCGTCTACGGACTCCTCGGCGGCTCTTTCACCAACGTTAGGGTTTCCGCCGGCTCCCAGTCCTCTGGTTAGCTCCGTTCCTAGCTGGATTTTCAGCTCGGCCTTGTTGCTCTCAAGGACCTGAATATCCGTATTGGCGGCAATGAATGTTACACCGTGAATCCCCTCGGTGATCATTCTGTTAACAGCATTTCCTCCGGCTCCACCCACGCCAATAACTTTTATTGATGGCAATCTGATTTCAGCATTCTTCTTACCTGTGTCAATCTCAAAGCTCATCATCTACACCTCCAAAGAAGAGGGATTTAATAAAGGATCCGAAACCTTTCTTAGGTCTTTCAACCACGCTCTCTACAGCTTC
>DSBT01000074.1 GCA_011045915.1 Mesotoga infera | reverse complement strand
CTGTCATTTGCTGCTTTAGAGACTTCCGTCCAGCCTTCGACATACTTGTCGAAATTCTCCTGAGCCTTCTCCAGAAATTCCTTTCGAAGTCTCCTGCTTTCTATATCTATCAGTTTGTCGACTTCTTCCTGTAGTTGCCTCTCCTGATTGAGTGTCTTTTGAACGAAGATCGGGTATGCTTCTGGAATCAGGTGTTTCGCCTCCTTCTGGAACTTATCGATACTTTCACTGAACGAAGAAGAGTGAAAGAAGACGAGATATTCTACGTCTGTTGGAATCTCTTCATCGTTCTTGATCAGTGAGGCGGCTTTCTGAAGGAATCTCCTGTTTTCTTCTTCCTTTGCCTTGCTGACTTTCTCAGAAGCGTTTCCGTGATACATTGCTCCCGATGAAGGCGAGGGAGAGTACTCTTCGAGATACTCCTGTTCTTTCTCTCGAATGAACTCATTTTCCACGCTCTTAATAAGAGAGAGTTTTCTTCCTTCCATTACATAGTATGTTGATGTTTCCCTCTCCAGAGAGACAACGAGAGCCTCCGCTGAGGAGCTTGAAAGCCAGATCAGTTGATCAAGATCGAATGTCTTGCCCACGTAGATCTCCTTTTCGGGCTTTCTATGAAGCGGTATGATTTTGACGCCTTCGATTGCTTTATCGTTCTTAACATCTTCGCCTGTGTGAAACTCCACGAAAATTGCCAATCCCCTTCCCAGATCATCGGTGTTTCCGAGTTTGGTTAGGACGGCTTCAACAACCTTCTGATGAATCTTCCCCATACCGGTTATCTTCTCGTCCTTTCTCAGACAGTCGAGAATATTTGACTTCAAATGTTTTTCCGCATCGCTCCTCTTAAGATTCTCCATCGGAAAGTAGAAAGTGAGAAGATATGAATCTGATTTGATCCCTGCCTCTGCACTGAGTAGCTGTTGAAGTTCTTTTTCCATCTCAGCTTTTCGAAGAACGCGTGTTGCGACATTATCCATATAATTTGCCTCCTTCCTTCGCTTCTTGGTGGTCTGAAAGAACCTACGGGCTTTCATTCTTGGTGCAATCTTCCATTTTCAGTACTCTCTCTGTTCAATTATAGTATCTGAAGACTATTGACCACACTTCAATTATAACCCCGGGAAATATAGTACAATAGCCACGGAGATGATTCGTTTGGCTAACAGTTTACAGGATTTGCTCTTCTCTAGAATGGAAAAGACTTTTCCGGCACTCAAAGTAAGAAATTTTAGATATTTCTGGGTAGGTCAGCTGATATCCGTCATGGGAACATGGATGCAGACAGCCGCCCAGTCATGGCTTGTCTTGACGATAACGGATTCACCTTTTCTGTTGGGTCTTCTCGGCGTAGCGCAGTTCACGCCGGTGCTCATTCTGTCACTGCCTGCGGGGGTCTTCGTAGATCGTTTCCCCAAAAGAAGCATCGTAATCTTAACTCAGATAGCCTCGATGATCCTGGCATTTATACTTGCGATTCTTGTCTTCACGAATACAGTTCAATACTGGCACATCTTCCTTCTGGCGTTTGGTCTCGGAATGGTCAAGACACTCGACATTCCTGCAAGACAATCTTTCATGATCGAATTGGTGGGTCGCGATGTGGTTCTTAACGCAGTCGCGCTGAACTCAACGGTCATTAATCTTGGAAGAATCGTAGGACCGGCCTTGGCGGGGGTAGTGATGGCGCTTGTTGGTGCGGGTTGGTGCTTCCTCGTAAATGGAATCACGTTTATTGCTGTGATAATTGGACTGTTGAAAATTGACGTAGCGCCGATTGTAAAGAAGAGACCAAAGGGGACTGTGATACCTGATATCAAGGAAGGCCTCATCTATCTCTTCAAGAGTCCGATACTGACTACCACCACTTTGATTCTAGCAATCGTCAGTACGTTTGGAATGAATTACAGTGTTTTGATTCCTGTCTTTGCAAGAAACCAACTCGGTCTCGATGCTCAGGGATACGGACTTCTGATGTCTTCTTTGGGAGTCGGGTCGTTGCTTGGAGCTTTGATTGTTGCTGGGGGGAGTTCCAGAGGGCCGAACAGAGTAAGGCTTTTTGTCGTGCCGTTCATAACTTCTTCGCTTTTCATCATTATGGGCTTCAATCGTTCTTACTTGCTTTCGGCTTTGCTTATCGGTAGTATGGGATTTGCGAACATCTTCTTCACTACCACTGCCAACAGCCTCATGCAGATAAACTCCGATAACGAGTATAGAGGAAGAGTTATGAGTGTTTACTCTCTTGTGTTTGCCGGCTCGACGCCGCTCGGAAACATGTTTGTCGGATCGATCGCGGACCGGGCGGGCGGAGGGAGCGCATTCTTCTGGGCCGGTGTAGTTACGGTCCTGCTGGTACTGGGAACGACGATGGCACACAGAGTCAGGAAGAGAATTTCAGCGGCGAAAAGTGATGCGTCGGCATGAACGTTATCGGATCGAAATGTTGTATAATGATTATGTTTGTATATCCGGGGTGATTATATATGTCTAGAATTCCCTTTTCCCGGATTTCCAGGTTCTGGGGGTTTAAGGAAAAGATCAGGTTTGAGAGAGCTTTGAATGGCAGAGCTTCGGTGGTCAGCTCCGGAAGTTTTTTATACGTGCTGAAGAGAAGGGCCGCGAGTGTTCCAGCTGAATCTTGTCAAAGTGAGCTTCTTGCGAATCTTGTCGGTACCGGAGTTCCTGTTTCAGCTCCCGTTTATGCCCGCAACGGCAAGTCTGAAGTAAGGATCGGCAAGTACGTTTACTCATTGTTTTCTTACATAGAAGGAGAAAAGGCCGACTCCAACATCTCTCATGCCACTCCTGAGATGGCGGTTGAACTAGGCATTTTTACCGGAAGGCTCCACAAAGCTCTAAAAGAAATCGACTACGATCAGCTTGAAAGAACGAATCTGCTGAAGTCACTG
>DSBT01000073.1 GCA_011045915.1 Mesotoga infera | reverse complement strand
GTGACGTTCGCTCCTTGGAGGGCTCCGGATGAATCACTAACTGAAAACGTTACAGAAAATGATTCTTCTCCAACAACTTGAACACTGACTTTCTTCAAAGCGCTCTTGTACTTTTCTTTGGTTGCCTCGATTGTAATCTCTGCCTCTCCTTCAGTGACCCCTGTTACCATACCAGAAGTTGAGACTGTCGCTACCGATTCGTTGTTGGAAGAAAATTTCAAGGTAGCATCCTCGGGTTTAACTTTTACTTGTATCTGCTCCGACTCACCGATTTCAATTGACAGCTCTGAATTCTCTATTGACAGAGTTACGTTTCGAAAAAGAAAGCAACCTTGGGTCGAGAAAACCACAAGAACAAGCAAAATAGCCAGCAATACTGATGAAGTCTTTTTCACAGAAATCTACTCCTTGAAGGAAATATGTAATTTTAAAATACCTGCTATTAAGATATTTTACCATGTTGTCATCTTATTCAACAAAAGAGATGGCTCCGACTGGCAACGCTTTACTTGGGGTTATTGATTTGGTGCAGGACCTCCCTGATCTTTTCTACGTGAACTCCCCAACCGGCGTTGAGAAACTGGTTTTCTTCAATTTCCTTTCCGCCTCTTTTCAGTTTCGGGCTGAAGCCCAGCGGCAGGTGTACGGTCCGGCTTTGAATTCCCCAAACTCTTCCTTTCGTATCGAGTATAGGTCCTCCACTCTGTCCCAACAGACCTGGTGATGAAGTCTCGATAAACTTTGTGGTCTTCTTTGCCCCCTTGAAAGCCGAAGCAGAAACAGTTCTCGTATAGATCCCTTCTATAGGATAGAGGTGCGGAAGACTATTTCCATCCATAATGAACCTAGAGTTCTTCTCGTCAAAAGAAGCGCGTATTCTGGAGAAAGGATAACCAACCCTGCAAAGACTGGTCCCTATCTTCAGTTCATCTACTGTCACAAAAACGGGATATTCGAAAACCTCTTCTAGATCAAATGGGTCAAGCCTTCCAACGATCAGATCAAATTCAGGAAAGGGTTTGATATCCTTTAGAACCTTTCCATCTCCACCCCACCAGAACGAATGATTCTCTATCTTCTTTTCTGGCTCAATATCCTGCTCTGCCTGCTGTTGTCTATACATGAAGTACGATTGCCAAAGGTGTGCGACGGTGATTATCCAGCCTTCTCTGTTGAGTATCATAAATGTTCCACAAGTTGCGTTTACCTTCCCAACACCACTTCTCGTCAAGACCACAACCGGTCTTGTGAACTGACTTGCAATTCTAAACGCTTCCGAAAACACGATGCACCTCCGTTTTATTGCTCAGGTCCTTCCTTGCTATCATTAGCCTGAAATTGTAATAAGGTCAGGAAAATTCATCCCAATAGAATGGTAACATAACGTGGTATATCGCTCCTGGCTAATGCGGTACAATTTAGCTGAGCAATGATATCGGAATAGGAGTGATGTCTTGAAAGTAGCCTTTCGAACATTCGGTTGTCAGATGAATATTAACGATACAGAAGCTATGATGGGCGTCCTGTCAAAAGCCGGTTACGAAATTGCTGTCGATGAGGAAGACGCAGACGCCGTCATAGTAAATACTTGTGCGGTTAGGGCTAAGTCCGAAGACAAGTTATACGGAAAACTTGGTCAGTTAAAGGCGATGAAAAAGAGAAAGGGAAGGCTTATTGTAGGTGTCTGTGGATGCGTGGCAGAAAAGAATGCGGTTGAGTTGCTGACGCACAAAGAGGTCGACTTCGTGTTTGGGACACGCTCGATTACGAAAGTAGATGAATTGCTCGGAAGAGCGGAGTCGGGTGAGAGATTCACTGAGATGGGCGACTTCATCGATGAACTCGATTCGGATACTCCAAGAATTAGGACTAGCTCGCATCACGCATGGATAACCATAATATTTGGATGCAACAAATTCTGCTCATACTGTATCGTTCCCTATACAAGGGGCAGAGAAAAGAGCAGGAACATGAACGACATCCTTTCGGAGGCAAGGGGACTTGTCGAAAAAGGTTATAGAGAAATAACTTACCTTGGACAAAATGTCGATTCATACGGAAAGGACTTGAAGGATGGGTCTACACTTGCAGAGCTTATAAGAGAGACGACGAAGATAGACGGAATTGAGAGAATCTGGTTTCTCACTTCATACCCAAGAGACTTCAGCAACGAGTTGATTGACGTAATTGCGTCATCCGATAAGATATCGCGCTCAATTCACCTTCCTGTTCAATCGGGAAGCAATAGAATTCTCAAAACAATGAACAGGGGCTACACCAGTGAATACTACCTTGATCTGATTGACCGCGTGAAGAGCGGAATACCCAATGCGACTCTCAGTACAGATCTCATCATTGGATTTCCTGGGGAGACTGAAGAAGAATATGAAGAAACGGTCTCTTTGGTGAAAAGGGTTAGATTCGAGCGCATCAACCTGGCAATGTATTCACCTAGAGAAGGCACCCTTTCCGCAGAGAAAATGAAAGATGATGTGCCTCAGGAAGTCAAGACGAGAAGGCTTAACGACCTACTTGCAATTCAGAAGCACATCAACAGGGAAGAGAACGAGAAGTATCTTGACAGAATCATAGATGTAATCGGCGAAGGCAAGATCAAAGGAGATGGCAAGATCTACGGAAGAACAATGAACAACAAAATCGTCATCTACGAAGCGCAGCCTGAACTGATAGGCAAATCTGTTAAGATCAGAATTGAAAGGGTATCCGCAGGACCTTTGTATGGAGAGATCGTGAGAGTGGGGTGAGGTTAGAGGTTAGAGAGTCAAGATCTTATCGCTCTTCCGACCTCTCACCTCTGTCCTCTGACCTCAGTTTTACAAAGAACCTGGACGCGCAGCGTCGGAACGAAGAACCGTTCTTCGAAGGACGGGTTCATGGTCTT
>DSBT01000072.1 GCA_011045915.1 Mesotoga infera | reverse complement strand
ACGAGAGGTTCAAGATCGTATTGCCTGTGGAAGAGGGAAAGCTTCGCCGATTTTCCAGTCTGAGAAAGCGAGAAGAAGTTCTGAATGGCCTTAGTTATTATCCAAGGGTTTGCGGAGACATCGACCTTCTTCAGGGCTTTCAGCATTGCGAGACCTGGGGTTTCTCCTTTGTGCCAGTTGTTGAGGATCAGATTCAACCATTCCGCCTGACAGGTATCTGGAATCTCCAGATCACTGTCTGCCATATGTTCAACGATTGAAGAGACCAGATATGGGTTCAAGGATGATCTTCTGGAAACCAAAAAAGTCAAGTATTCCTGGCTACTGCTTCCGAAAGCGGTTTTTACAAACCAGCGGGTGAGAGACTTCTCGATCTCTGTGAGAGTCCCTTCCTCTCGGAATAGATTGTCCAATATCGCCTTTGAATCAAGCCATTCCACCCATTCGAAGTCCTCCGCGAAACGACAAAAGATCACAGTGAGGTCTTCACGGTTGAGACAGTATGTTAGGTAGCTGTCGACCTTCAGATCCTTAGCGGGTTTCTTGCCGGCAATGCTTTTGATTTTTTCGGTATGGGTTTCAATATCTGAACTGGCCAGGGAAGTCCAGTTTTCAAGGGCCTTCTGGAGTTCGTAATGCACTTTCTTCTTTTCGGGTGTAAGTGGATATGAAACGGGAATCACGTTGATCTCTTTCCACCTCTCGGCATCGCTGGCGCTGACAAGCGCGTATCTGTTCGATTGCCTTATGTTCAGCCCTCTTGCGAGGTAATCGACAATGGTATCTCTATGGCTGTACCCTATGAAGAGAATCGTGTAATCCGACAGATACAGGTCCCTAAGAAAGTCCCTCGCCCAACCTTCGGTAAGGTATGCTCTTCCGAAGTCCCTGTTCGTAACAACAAGCCACCTAGAATCCTGTTCCACGTTTCCGTGAAGATATACTATTCCTCTGAAATCGTCGCCCCTCGGTAGAGCGGGCCCCCTGAAGATGTCGAAGCCGTCGTATCTCTCTCCGTAATTCCTCAAGACGGTTGAAAAGTGAGCGTCGTAATTTGTTGTTACGATTTTGAGGTCCCGGGCGCTTTTGAATAGAAGAGGAATAAGGCTGTGAAGCTGTGATGGCCTCGAAGTTGTTTCAGTCATTATCTGCTTCACAATTTCGTGGACACCTTGTCCACCATTCTTGGAGTTGAGACTGCCGAGAAAGACGTCCGGAGGTTGGACTCGCTGCTGCTTGACGTAGTATTTTTGACCGTAGCTTTTCGCGACGGCCTTTGCAAGATCGACAAAACCGGGTATGTTTGACGGGGCGGCCATAGAAACACCGGCACCCGCGAAGACCACCAGCCTTTCTTCCTCCTGCGCCCTTATTAGTTCTGTCGGAATATCTACATGGTCTGTTAAGAGCATTATTCCTCCCGCTGTCTTTTCTCACTAGAAGTCGTATTCACAAATTAAAACTCGTTTCTGAGAAAAGTTTCCTCAATGAAATGATACTCCATTGATGCATCCAGTGTTTGGGCAAAGCCGAAGATAGAAACTCTGACTTAATTGAACGTAGGGCCTGATCTGAAATGATTTCCTACTGTCGACTGATATTTGGTTCAATCTATTGATCGCTAGATTACATAAACCAGTGATCAAAATTAGGTATTTCAAATCAGACTAATTAAATTATGCTTTTAAGTAACACTATGGAGATGATAACAATTGTAGTTCAAAATATACTTCTTAAGTATCAATCGAGCTTAATCACTTTTTAATCATGTAACTTTTGTTCTTATGTACTGAGTTTGGAAACCGCTTCAATTTGCCGTCATTGGTTTTCTTATACAAGTGATTAGGTGAAACATACTTTCAGATAAGGGTTGTGAAATAAACATACATTAGAATTCATTTAATGTAAATTGCACCGTTTGAAATAAGGATGAAATAAAGTCGCTCAAACAGCCAAAATCTGAACGTATTTTCTCGCGGTGATGCTAGACTGAAATCAAGGAACGAAATACGCCCCTCTCTAACTCATCCAAAGCTTCATCTCATGTTATTGCTCCTTGCAATTATTATGAAAGGTTATTGGAGATCACATAGTGGGTCTATGTAAGGTTACCAATTGTCGTTCATGGAGGAGGCATGAGAATGAAGAAAACTTGTGTGTATGCTGTGGTTTTGCTGCTTCTTATAATGATTACCGGCTGTCCGGCATTCTGGAAGTCGGCCGATGCGACTCTTAAGGAACTTTTTTACAACGGGGTTGAAGTTCCGGAATTCAGTGCTAAGAAGACCTCATATTCGATTGTACTCCCGGCAGGCACTACTGAACCGCCGACCGTTACTGCCATTCCTGCAGTTGAAGGAGTGAATATTGTTATAGCGGATGCCGAGACCCTTCCAGGAACTGCGACGGTACTGGTCACCTCTCTTAACGGAAAGGAGAGTTTAACCTATAGCATCTTCTTTACAGTTAAAGTTGTGATCTCAATCACGGCAGATCCTCCGAATGGGGGAGAGTTCAGTGGAGACGGCGAGTACATCTATGGAGATCTAGTTACGATAATGGCCACGCCATCCATTCATCACACATTCAATGGTTGGTATCTCGACGAACCTGAAGAAACGAGTTTTGAGGAAAGCGGAGACGATCCTATTTACACTGAACCAGTTGCTTCTTTTCAGGCTTTGAAGGATGTAAGTCTGATGGTAGGGTTCAATCCAATGCAGTATACTTTCAATCTTGTGCCTGTTCCCCCTGAAGGTGGAGAAGTGGCCGGCGGAGGAGTTGTAGATTATGGGGATTCTCTAAATCTGAGCGCATTGACTAATGAAGGCTATGGCTTTGCGGGATGGTGGATTGATGGCTATATGTTTAGCGATCAAGCCGTT
>DSBT01000071.1 GCA_011045915.1 Mesotoga infera | reverse complement strand
GCCAGTAGAGCCGTTGGAGATTCATTTTTGGCAAATTCTACCGTTCCCGGGCTCTTAACTTCTCCAATCACACTTACTCTAACTGGTTCGTATATTGGGACATAAACGAAAGAACCATCCTCCAGGCTCAAATCCAGGGCCTTTCCAAGGAGTATTGGGTCGACGCTCACTGTGGTTGTTCTTCCAAAGGGATCAGTAATCTGGATCTTGTTGCCTAGAGCCAGTGGGGTCATTCCACCAGCTCGAGCAAGGAGAGTTGTCAGAGTGACTTTGTCTCCGGGCTCAAAAAGCACCAATCCTGGATTGTTTACGGCACCAACCACAAAAACCTGGCGCACTACATCTGGATAGACAACTATCGATCCTGGCGACAGGATCATATCGTTGTCTTTGAGATCCGAGATTTGCCGTTCTCTCTTTGATCCATCTGGAAGGATTACAGTAACCCTGCCACTTGAATCAAAGTCAAGCTGATTCTGTTTTGCGAGGGCAGTCCTCAATGTGATTTCCTCGTTACTTGCGAAATCAACTCTTCCGCCTTTCTCTCTAGAAATCACATAGACAAATCTGCCGAAAATCTCCGGAACATATATTATTGTGCCGCTCGCTATCTGTGGGTCCTGCGTGGAACCTCCAAGTATCTCCTGAAGATCAAGCCTTCTTCTCCCACTCACATCGACAATTTCGATCTCCTTGGTTAGAGGGTCGGTCAGACCGCCCGATATGGCAATAAGTTTAGTTAACGTAGGATTTGTCTCTTCACGATTTATTAGCTTCATCCCCGGTTCTCTGACTCCACCCAAAATGTATACATACTTCGAATCCATTTCAGGAACAAAAATTGTGGCTCCGTCAGGAATGGCGGGAATAGGATCACTCGAAAGATCTTCCACTGAATAAGTAACTGTTGAAGCAGACTTAGAGTCAATTACTGCAATATTGTATCTGTCGGCCAGATCGGTAATGCCACCTGCGGCAGCTATTACTGTCGAGAGATTGAAAGGTATGCCTGGCTTCAGGGTGACCGTACCGGGATTTCGCACCTGTCCTAGCACATTTGCCACATTGCTCGCCTGAGGATAGAAGATTACACTTCCAGTTTCCAGTTCCCGATCGGAGTTTCTAAGAGAACTGACCGGAATCTCAAACTTGTCACCTTCTGGCGAAATGACCAGAATTTCTTTTTCTGATGAAATTTCTACAAGATTCAGTTTTGCAAGAGCATTTCTTAGAGTGATACTCTCTCCTGCTGAAAAATCAACTTTTCCACCACTCGCTTCCGAGATTACATAGACAAACCTATTATCAATCCTTGGAACATAGATCAAGTCATCATATTTGATTGAAAGGTCTTTAGAAGAACCTCTTAGAACTTCATCAAGATCAATTTCGGCAGCATCAGATCCTGATAGAACCTGTATAGAAGAAATGTCGGCATTCTGTGTGAAACCTCCACTTGCGCTGATCGCACGGGTTAACAGAAGGTCATCTTTGTCAAGCTCAACTTTCCCCGGCCTTCCCACCTCTCCGAATACATATATCCAGGTACTGGTATCGGGAACTATTACAATCGAACCAGTTTCAAGGCTATAGTCGTCAAAAGATAGTCTGGAAGCCGATAAAACTTGACTCTTCCCTGATGCGTCAATAATTGAAATGTCCTTGTCTGAGCTGAGATTAAGCAGATTCATTTTCGCCAACAAGTTCCTGAGAGTGAAGGACTCCTTCTCGCCAAAGTCGACTCTTCCTCCCTCTGTCGAAGAGATGACGTATACGTATCGTTGTTCCTTTTCCTTGACATGAACTATTGACTGAGGACTTAGAATCAGAGAACTCTTTGTTGATTCTTCAATAGAGAACAATCTCGTCCCGGACTCCGTAATTAACTCAACCATACCTGCGCTCTCGGTAACTCCGCCGGACTTGGCTATTGCCTTTCCAAGAGTGATTTCTTCGAAGTTAGCAAATGACATTGACCCGGGATTCATAATCTCGCCAGTGACGAACACGTTCTTCTCTCCGCGAGGCAAGATTATCATCGATCCTGGCTCCAGTTCAACATCTTCTCCCTGTGAGTACTCTAATCTTTCTCCTGAAGGTTCTACCACAATTATCGAATCTTGATTTGAGGGATCGTAAAGATCGACCTTCACCAGTGCGCTTAGCAGGGAGAGTTTTTCGTCTGTGCTGAACTCCACTTTTCCTCCAAATGATGCAGAGGCGATGTACACAAATCGTTCTTGTTGACGAGGAACGAATATCGTATCACCAGGATTCAAGGTAATGTCCTCGACAGAACCGCCAAAGAGAGAACTGACTTCTACTGATTCAGGTATTGCAAGGCCAATCCTCAAAATGTATAGTTCATCAGAAGCTGTTTGTCTGAGTCCGCCAACTTTACCAATCGCCTGCAATAGAGTGAGTTTCTCATGATAGGGAATAGATGCTGGATTATTGAACTCACCCAGGAGTTTTACGGATTTTGAGGAGGAATCATTTGCAATGACTATACTCCCTGCCGGCAACTGGATGTCTTTGCTTCTTCCGGAGAGAATCGCGTTCAGGTTTATGGCGGCAGTGTTATCTTCAATATCATCACTGATTAAGAGGATCTCTTCAGTATCGGCCTCCTCTGTCAATCCTCCTGACTTAGCAATCACTTGGGTCAGGGTTATTCCGGGGTTGAACTTCACAAGAGAAGGAGACCTAAATTCACCCATAGTCATTATCCACGCCCGAGCGCCGGCAGGTACGAATAGAGTTGAACCTTCAGGTAGTCTTTCTGTCAGAGCCGCTCCACCATACAGAATCGAAGAAAGATCAATTTGCTTTCTAGACCCATCCTTTCCTACAACAAACGAAGAAGAAAGATCCGCACCATCTCCTAGGCCACCGGCAAGCGCCAGGAGTTGGGAAATCCCAATGGTGGTATCATGCCATTCTATGGCTCCGGGTTTGCTAACTTCACCGAGAACATAGAACATGAAAGGAGCAAATGATTTCACTGATACTGTAACTTGTGGCTTTGATGTCAATATACCCTGGCTGAGAAACTGTGATGACAACAATGACTGGATTTCTTCAAGGGTCTTTCCAAGCAACACAACATTTCCAAGCGGGGGCACAGAAGCAGAACCGTCTGGCCCCACAAGGATTTCGCTGGAAAGATCAGCGGAACCATAAACAGAAACTGTCAAGAGGTCGCCCGGTCTAACCGAGTATCCAAACAGGGAGACCGTAAGCAATAACAGGATCAGAAGTGAGATAATTCTCACACGCATATGACTTCCTCCTTCTATTACTATCATTTAATCTCGCCGAGAAGCTTTTCGACCAACGATTTGAGTTCCGAAAAATCAGGAGACTTAACTACGTAGGCGTCAGCAGCCCAGGAAGATAGATCGTGCTTATAATGAGTATAGGCGGTGAGAAGCACAATTTTCTTCTCCGGGTATTGCTTGCGTATCGTTCCGGCAAGTTCGAGGCCACTGATTCCTTGCATTTCAATGTCAATAGTTATCAGATCGAACGAAGTATCAAGATTGAGAATTCCTATTGCTTCTTCAGCACTGCTGGCGTTTGCCACTTCAAAGCCTGACTCCTCAAGTTCTTCTTCAAGAAGCAGTCTCATGTTCTTTTCATCTTCAACTATCAGTATCCTTTTCAAGTTCAAACCTCCCAAATTTCTTAGTCGGTAAAGTGAAGGTGAAAATCGTTCCTTCTATTCCGCTAGAGGCATGGATCTCTCCCCCGTGTTCCTCAACGATCTTCTTGCATATAGAAAGCCCGAGACCCGTGCCTAAAGTCTTCGTTGTGAAGAAGGGTTCAAAGATTCGCTTCAGAGTCTCTTCAGGGATAATATTCCCACCGTTCTTGGCCGAGAAATAAACGTACTCAACCTTTCTCTCTAGAGTGATGAGAACTTGCCCGGCTTTCTCCGAGGCCTCAATAGCATTCTGAACAAGATTGATTATAACCTGTTTAATCCTATCTTTATTCCCGTAATATTCAATTCTATCTTCTTTAGCGTATAGGACAAGTTTAACATTTTCTCTCGAGGCTTTTTCTTCAAAACCGGCCAGTATCTCACGTGTGACAGAAACAAGATCAAACTCTTCTTCGGAAGGTCTGATATTTCTTCTGGAAATTTCCAGTACTTCTCCTACTATACCGTCCAGCCTCTGAAGTTCATCCATGAGGATCCTTGCATATTCTTCGGTTTTCTCCCTGTTTGAGGAGGACAGTATTCTCTTCACAAAACCACCGATTATTGTTATTGGATTTCTGATTTCATGGGCTACTTTTGCCGACATTTCGCCCAATGCGGCAAGCTTCTCTCTTCTCTTGAGCTCTTGTTCGAGTTTTCTTCTCCTGGTAATGTCATCCAGCGATAGAATTACTCCGGTCAGCCTCTTCCGCTTTTCTTCTCTCAAAGGGGTAATTCGAACATCAAAATGTTTCTCGCCAAAAGCGTCGAAATGTTGATCCGTTAACGTAATTGTCTCTCCAATTCTTATAGCATCAGAGAGCAGGTCAATAATACTACCAAGTTTTGTTCGAATTGATCGAATGCTCTTTCCGATTAGTTCTTCCCTACTCAGGTCCAGAAGGAACTCTGCTGTTCTGTTTAGTTCGGTTATTTCACCTTCTACAGAACAGACTATTATCGCAGACTCGAGAGACTGCAGTATGCTTGAAACAAACTTACGGTAGTAATTAGACAGGTTTCGCTCCTTCTCCAGACTCTCAGCCATTTGAAGAATTCTCTTATAATTTTCTGTCAACTCCAGGGCTACTCCTGTACTATCGGCAAGCAGCCCAAGGATTTCCATATCTGCACTGCTGATTTTCTTTCCGGAATCATTGTTGTCAACTACCAAAACTCCTAGGACGTCCTCTTCGCCGGCTACTGGTGCAATCAAATATTCATCGGTTCCAATTATTCTATTCATAAGAGCCAACTCATCGATTCTCAATCTCAACATCTCAGGTGTTACATGAACCATCTTCTTTCTAAGGACTACTCTCTCCAAAATCAGATTTCCTGGATACGGGATTGAACCCATTTGTCTGCTATCGTCAGCGTCATATGGCTTAAGAGAAGCGTCCTGAAGATATCTGGAAAGGTCGCTGTA
Organism: Mesotoga infera; assembly: GCA_011045915.1. Classification (NCBI taxonomy): domain Bacteria; kingdom Thermotogati; phylum Thermotogota; class Thermotogae; order Kosmotogales; family Kosmotogaceae; genus Mesotoga; species Mesotoga infera. Next base: position 12,715 of record DSBT01000071.1, on the reverse strand, counting down.
TACAGATTTCTCATGTTCGCTATTCTTTCTCCCAGAAGAAACTCTGGTTTCTGAAACAAGCAGGGAACGGACAGTATCTACTCTGAAAAATGCCGCCCTGTCGAATTTCAGCCCAGAAACATCGGTTGCACCTACTAAGAGAATTCTGACTACTCTTTCTCGATCAAGGCTTCGTTTCATCGCGTCGGTTATTTTATGAAGTACGCTAAGCTTGAAAAGTTGCTCCTTCTGCTCACTTATAAGTTCTTCGTGCTTCTTTCCAAGTTGTCTAAGTTTTCTAACCTCTAGCTCTAATCTTGAAGTAAGCTTTATTTTGCTTATCGCGACGGCCATCCTTCTGCTGATATCGTCAAGCATCTTCAAGTCTTCTTTATCGAGATGTTTGTAGGCCCTGAATTCTCCTTCGATTTCCTCCCTGTCTGCCGCAATTATTAGTCCAACAAGAGCTCCTTCAACCGTAAGGGGGATTCCAATGAATGAGCCAACCGAAATCTCTTCTCTGAAAATCAATGATGAAATTGCTGACTTCCTTGCTGAGACGAATAGTCTCTCGTGAGAGAGCAAATCGAGCTGTTCCTCAGAGATCTCAACCTCAATTCCTCTGAGAGGGTTTGTGCCTTCACCTATGGCGGCTCTTAAGAGAAATCTGGTCTCGACTTTTTCGAGGAAGAAGATCCACCTAACCCTCAGCATTTCTCTTGCAATCTCGAGAGATTTGTAGATCAGCTCTTCCGAATGAGTTTCCGTTTCAAGAACCGAAGTCAATCTAGATACGAGTTTCAGCCTCCTGTATCCCTCTTCTTCGGCTGATCTCTTGAGAGAATAGTATAATGCTAGTTCGAGTTCCTTAATCCAGACTTTAAGTGAGTCCTTAACTTCGGAGCTAGAAGAAAGGAGGAGCAGGCCAAGCGGTTCATTACTGTAAGAAAGGTGTATTAGCTCAACCCGCTCCTCTTGTTCTCCAAGATGGGAAGATATGATGACATTCTTCTCGTCTACGAGATTCTCCGTCGTCTTTCTGAGAAAGTCATTGTTACTCAACTTTATCTCTCTGCCCGTTCGTGAAAGACCATCTCTCGGATCAACTTCCTTGAATACGTCGCGGTACTTTTCCAAAATGAACAGAAATGCATCGGAAGAGACTTCTGAAGAAATTCTCCTGAGAATTCTCTTTATTAATTCATCGGCTGAAATCTCAAAGCTAGATCTCTTCAGTTCTACCACCACTCTTTTCTAGGAAGGTTTTCATCGATTCCATGTGTTCAACATGACTTCCGTTCCAATAAACCTGACCGCAGCGTGTACATCTGCAAAACCTATCTTTCGTGAGTGCCACGTATTCCGGAACGTCAGCCAAATCTTCTGGAGACGCCTCAACTAGCATTCCATTGCACTTCGAACACCTGCTCAAGAAGTCCACATTGTTTGCATCTATCTTAAACCTCTGAATTACTGATCTCAGTTGTGATCTCCAGTTTTCAGATTTGATGAGAAAGCACCTAATCTTGTGCTTCCATGCGATCTCCATTGACTTCTTGCTCTTTGTCAGAAACACTTCTCTATCTCTTGATGCTTCGCCTATTTCGCTTCTAGTACAAATCTCGGTATCAAACCCCAAGAGTCGAAGTTTCTTCGCCAGCTTTGTTAAAGAATCTTCGACAAGAAACTTCATTGTCTCACCAATATTGAGAATACAATGCCTGCATATTCTCTTTGATCAACAAGATGGAACAACGAGGAAAGTTCCAACACATATTCCTTCTCTCTATCTGAAGTTTCGACTATCAATTGACCCCGATTGCTTATGAGTTCGGGGTTTTGGTTTAGAACAGCAAGGAGAGGTTCGATATATTCTTCATCGAAGGGAGGGTCAGCAAATACTGTGTCAGCGCACAAGCCCTTTTTAACAAGCGATGGGATCGCTCTGCGGAAATCGGCACAAACGATCCTAAGATTCATTGAAGAATCTAGCTCATTCTTATTATCAAGAATCAAGTTGCACGCTTTCTTCGACACATCGACTGATATTGCATTTAAAGCGCCTCTGCTAATTGCTTCAAAGGACATAATTCCGCTTCCAGCAAATAGATCAATGAAGGATTTCGAAGTTACATCCACAATGTCGAAGAGAGCTTTCCTTGCCGATTGTGGTGTATATCTGGTATTTCTTCTGGCCGTTGTTTTTATCGATCTTCTAGCCCACTTTCCTCCTGTTATTGTCAACATATCATCCGACCTCTATCAGATTTATCTTTTCTGAATAGACTCTTTCCATCTCAATTCGTAAAGAGCCATGTTTGGAGAGTTCTGGATCCTCGTCAATCAGCTTTTTTGCGTCTTCTCTAGCCTTGAATAGCAGATCTCTGTCAGCAACTATGTCCCCAATTCTAAATTGGGGAATTCCATGCTGTTTCAGACCAAGGAACTCTCCGGGTCCTCTTAGCTTCAGATCAAGCTCTGCAACGTCAAATCCACTTGAAGTGGATGCAAATTCCCTTAGCCTTTTAAGAGCTTCTTCTGAAATTGCGCGATTCATAACCATTACGCAGATCGACTTGAGGCTGCTTCTTCCTACCCGTCCTCTAAGCTGGTGCAGTTGTGCCATTCCGAATCTTTCAGGGTGTTCTATTACCATTACCGTCGCCGAGGGCACGTCAATTCCGACTTCAACAACCGTTGTTGAAACAAGAATCATGCTCTTTTTCGTTCTGAATCTCTGCATTATCTCTTGTTTCTCGGTGTCGGTAAATCTTCCGTGGAGCAATTCAACCCCCACTCCTGGGAAAAAGTGGTCCCTAAGCCTTGCGGCTTCGTCTGTTGCATTCTTGAGATCGACTTGTTCTGATTCTTCAACGAGAGGATATATGAAGAAGACCTGATGTCCCATTTTCAGTTCATCTGAGATGAAAGAGTATAACTCTCTCAACCTGCTTCTGGCAAGCAGAATTGTTCTCACCGGTGTTCTTCCTTTCGGCATAGTTAGAATAGTTGAAATATCGAGATCTCCATAAGCCGTTAGGGCAAGAGTTCTTGGAATTGGAGTGGCAGTCATTACAAGACTATCGAGAAGACTTCCCTTAGATGTCAGACTTTCTCTCTGCTTCACTCCGAATCTGTGTTGCTCGTCGACTACTACGAGTCCGAGATTCTTGAATTCCACACCCTCCTGAATGAGAGAATGTGTACCAATAACCAAGTCTGTTTCTCCAGTAATCATCGAGTTTCTAACAGAGTCTTGTTCATTTCTTTTCATTGAACCGGTCAACATCGCTACTTCAATTCCAATAGGTGATAGATCACGTTTGATTTTCTCGTAATGCTGCATCGCCAAGACCGAAGTTGGAACCATGAGAGCGCTCTGGTAACCAGCTTCATAATTGTCTACAATTGCCAGTTCTGCGACAAGAGTCTTTCCAGAACCGACATCGCCTTGAAGCAATCTACCCATAGGAAAAGAGGCTCTCATGTCTTCCCTGATCTCGTTGAAGGCTTTTACCTGGTCTTCCGTCAACTCAAAGGGTAGTGATTGAATCAACCTCTTGGCAAGAACCCCGCTGATGTCTTTCGAAAGGCCTTTATACCGGTTTTGAATCTGCCTTTTTCTATGAAGTATTGCAGCTTGGAATACGAAGAACTCTTCATATGCCAGAGTCTCGCGTGCTTTTCTTATTTCGAACTGGCTCTTTGGAAAATGAATTGAAACAAAGGCATGTTTCCTATCAAGAAGGTTTCTGCTCTTCACAAAAGGAAGCGGGACCAGATTATCCAGTGATCTAACTAGTCCCAGGTTGCGCTTTATTACTTTTCTCATCATCTTCATTGAGATCCCTGAAGTCAGAGAATAGACCGGGAGAATCTCTCTTGGTACCTCTCCTTCAACTTCCTCAATTTCCGGGGAGTTCATCTCCAGGGGTCCAAAAGGAGTCTTCTTTGCCAATCCATGAATTAGATACTCACGCTCCTTCTTGAGCTTTTGAAGAATATAGTCCTGATTGAACCATTTCAAAAGAAGTTGACCAAAGCCGTCACTCGCTACGGCTGAGATAATCGTGTATCCCGAGACCTTCTTGACTGAGAAATTCAAGATTCGACCTTTCACGCTTACCTTGCAATCAGGAACTATTGAGGAAATAGAGACAATTATCCTGCGATCTTCGTAGTCTCTTGGAAAGTAGTGAATCAGATCTCCGATTGTTTCAATATCCATTCTCTTAAGTATTTTTGATCTTGCTTCGCCAACAGAATATGCGAATTTGATCGGAGTTGAGTGAGAAACAGGTCTGCCAAGAAGGGTTTCGATTTCTTCGACTGAACGCAAGAGAAAGATCTTTCTCAGTTTCTCAATCATTTCAAGACCGTTTCTCAATCTTCTGAACTTGCGATCATCCGATAGGTTGTCAATTCTGGAGAAGTATGAAGCAAATCTCGAAAAGTAATCCTCAAGCGAGGAATAAGAAGAAAGCTCTTCCTTATCCACTAACGAAATGAGATGTCTTAATTCAGGGAGAAGACTTCCTTCCTTCTTCCCCGTCAAAGAAGCCTGAAATAGGTCTTCGCATCTATCGAGGAATTGCTCGAAGAGCATTACTGTATTTCTTTCTCCCCGTAGCACGCCAACCCAAATACTGCAGGGCCACTGTGGCAAGCGATTGTCGGCCAGATTCTCCCGGTTATAAGTTCAATATCTCTTCTTGCAATGCCCAAATTCATCTCAATGGTTTCGATAGTCCTCTCCGTTGTTTCTTTCATTACTCCTAAATATTCTTCGCCTCCATAGATTGAGTACAGAGCTATCGACCTTCTTCTCTTCTCAAGAAACTCAACGATATTTGAGACCATCTCTTCTTGCAGTTTTTTCATTCCCCTAAGTTTGGCTATGGGACTTATGAAACCTTCTTCATCCACTGAAAGAATCGGCTTTATGTTAAGAAGAGTTCCTGCGAGCCCCTGAGCCCTTCCTATTCTGCCGTTCTTAATAAGATACTTGAGAGTTGGCACACTGAATTCCATGAATGTGTCATCAATAACGCCGGGTACTCTTTTCATGACATCGTCGATTTTCAATCCAGACTCGGCCAGTTCGATCAATCGTCTTGCAACCAGATGCGCCCCTATGGAGACCTTCTTTGTGTCTACCACATGTACTTCAAGTCCTTCAACCATCTTCGATGCCAATATGCAAGTATCGTAAAGGCCAGACATCTTCGAAGAAAAGTGAATATCTAGAAGTTCCGTAAATCCCCTGGATTTTATATCATTGTAATATTCAAGGACTTGGCCAAGAGGCGGTTGCGCTGTGTGAAACTCCCTGGAACTGTCGACAACTCTGTAGAAGACATTTTCCATGAAATCAAACTCGTCGTTATATTCAATATCATCGATGATTACTTTCATTCCCATGAAGAAGAGTTTGTGGGACTGAATGAATTCTCTCGTGGGTGCACAACCGGAATCAATGGATATTGCTATCAAATCTTTCACCTGCCTTCGGCGAATATTATCTCTTCTTTCTCCCCGTTGCCAACTCTCACACACCATCTACCGTCAATCAGGTCAGTTTCGAGCGAATAACCGTTTATTACAACAGCCAGTGGCTCCCCGCAATCTGCACTGAACTCAAGAAGCTTCTTTGCGGAAGCTCTTACTCCTCTTATAATCGAAGCTTCTAACATCAACTGAGTATTCTTTCGATTTGAACTAACTACACTCAATGCGAAGAGAGAAGTTATAGTACAAATGCTCAGAAGCAACACAGCGAGAACTAGTGTAACGATGTTGCCTTTCTTCATTATTCACCTTTCAAGCAACCCACATAAGGAAGATTTCTATATACTTCGTCATAATCAAGTCCGTAGCCGATTATAAACTGATCACCAATCCTTTCTCCAGTGAAATCAATTTTCACTCCGTGATCGTGAATAGTCTTCTCAAACAGAGATACGAGCTTAACGTCTGCAGGTTTCTGTTTCCAGATGTAGTTGATTATGTACCTGAGTGTTCCGCCCGTATCGACTATGTCTTCCACCAATAGAACATAACGGTCAGTAACCGATTCATCCACCCAGGTTTTCACACGTATTCTTCCGGTTGTTGAAGCCCCGGAATAACTGGAAACATGGACGAAGTTATATCGTACTTTAAGATCAATCCTTTTCAAAAGATCACTGTAAAAATGCACCGACCCTTTCAGAATGCAAACGGCTGTTATCTCATCTGTTATTGGAGAATAGTAATCATTAATTTTCTCAGCAAGTCCATCAACAATTCTCTTCAGTTTTTCTTCAGAGTATAGAACTTCGATTTTAGCGGGGTCAAAGTGCATTTCCTTCACCTCCGGGAGTCACGATAATTATACCATCGCAAAAAGGGGATGAAACGATTGTCTTCGTTGAAGGCTCAAGATGGAAATATTGGGCGAATTGAGTTAGAATGCTTTTTGTGAACTGATTACGATCCGGCCCGGTAACACGACGGATTTATTGAGCGGAGCGATGTTATGAATCTCCATTACCTTAAAAACTATCTTGACGTTACTGAATTTGATCTGCCTCTGAAATTCAGTCGTATCTTTGGAAGAGATAATGCTGTCTTTCTAGAAGTAGGATTTGGCAGTGGTGAATTTCTTGTCCAGAAGGCGGTTGAGAATCCCGAAGTAGACTTTCTGGGAGTCGAGCTTTCTATGATAAGTGCTGAAAAGCTATTGAAGTCACTGGCCAGAAATTCTCTTGAGAATGTTCGGGTACTTCTTATCGATGCATCCTTTGCCTTGGTTAATATAATTCCTCCCGATTCGATTTCGGGATTATATATGAACTTCCCGTGTCCGTGGCCAAAGAAAAGGCATTCAAGCCGGCGCCTAAATGACACTGCCTTTGTGCAGAGAATTGCCGCTGTCCTTAAGCCGGACGGGTTCTTTCAACTGTTTTCCGACTCAGAAGAGTTCGTATACGAGATGATGTTGAGTGTGAATAGAACGAAGTTATTTGACACTCTAACCCTTGAAGAAAATCCATCATCTGGGGCAGAAACCAGGTACGAAAAAAAATGGTTGTCGATGGAGAAAAAGATCTTCAGGTTTTACTGTAGGAGAAACGAAAGAGTAGTCAATATTGAAGAGGACGTGGTTCATGTGTCACATCTGTGGCTGAAAGAAATCGATGAAACTCAACTCGGTAGGCTTATTGGAGAAGACTTTTCGAGAGACGAGGTTTTTGTGAAGTTTCTGGGAGTATATAGAAGTCTGGAGAGTGAGGCTTTCCTGATCGAAACCTTGTCGGTTGATAGAGGCTTCTCCCAGAGATTCAACATAAATCTTTCCAGGAGAGAAGCAGGATGGCTAATTCAGCTAGACAGTCAGCTAAGACCGATCAGAACTAAGGCGGTGAGACTCGCTGTGAAGAAGCTTTCCAGTTTTATCGGAAAGGACCAGTTTGAAGTGGAACGTCAGTCAAGTCGAAACTCTCAGCAAGAATCTGGACAATGAATCTCGCTGGCTTTTGCACTCGGCAAGGTAAGCCGATACAAAGAAGACGGGGCGCTGCGCCCCGTCAGGAATGCAGCGATTATAGCCTCTTGAAGAGCAAAGAAGCATTGTGACCACCAAAGCCAAACGAGTTTTTCATTGCAAAATTTATGGCTTTTTCAACCCCATAATTGGGGGTGTAGTTAAGATCACATTCTGGGTCTGGATTAGAGTAGTTTATAGTGGGCGGCACAAAGGAGTTCTTCATCGAGAGAAATGTCGCTACCGATTCGATAGCTCCAGCGGCACCCAGGGCGTGACCGGCCATGGACTTTGTAGAACTAATATTTAGGCTTTCTCTCGCTCCGTAAAGTCGCTTGATCGCTCTAGTTTCTATTACGTCATTTAGCGGAGTCGAAGTACCGTGAGCGTTAATGTAGTCAACTTCTGAGGGGTCAATGCAAGCATCTTTTAGAGCCATTTTCATTGCTCTATACGCTCCATCTCCAGATTCCTCCGGCGAAGTTATATGAAACGCATCGTCAGTAGAACCGTAGCCGACGATTTCCCCGTAGATTCTCGCTCCTCGACTCAAAGCGTGCTCATACTCCTCGATTATTAGTGTTGCAGAACCCTCAGCCATGACAAATCCATCGCGTTTACTATCGAATGGTCTAGAAGCCGATTCAGGGGTTCCTCGTGAAAGGGCAGTCATATTCGAGAATCCGGCAAGAGCAAGAGGTGTAATCGTCGCTTCCGTACCGCCGGTCATTGCGATGTCAAGAATTCCACTTTTGATCAGCCGGGTTGCTTCGCCGATTGCATTTGTCCCAGAAGCACAGGCAGTTGAGATGGTGAAATTGGTTCCCTTAAGACCGAAACGGATCGCAAGAAGGCCTGGAGCCATATTTGCGATCGTCATTGGTATCAAGAATGGAGTAATTCTAGAAGGACCTTTGTCCATGAGAATCAGATGCTGATCTTCAATTACGTCCATTCCACCTAGTCCCACACCGTAGATTACTCCTGCCATCTCCGGGTCAAAAAGGTATCCTTCTAGGCCTGAGTCAGTGTAAGCCTCGCTGGCGCTTGCAATAGCCAGCTGGACAAACCTAGAAGTTCTCTTGGCTTCTCTTTTCTCCATATAGGAAGTTGGGTCGAAATTCCTAACTCTGCCAGCGACTTTCGATCCAAATTCTGAGACATCAAATGTGTCAATCCAATCAATTCCCGATCTTCCCGACTTCAGGGACTCCCAGAACTCTTCCAGGTTGCTTCCGATAGAGCTCATAATGCCCATGCCCGTTACTACAACTCTTCTCATTTTACTTAGTTTCCAGTGAAAGTATAAAGCCAACTACGTCGTCAATTGTCTTGAAACTGGCAGTTTGGCTATCGCTTATCTGGATGTCAAATTTGTCTTCCAGCTCCATTACCAGATCCACTAGATCAAGCGAGTCTGCGCCAAGATCCTCTATGAATCTAGAATTCCCCTTGATCTCACCTGCCTCGATCCCCAGATTGTCTGCAACGATTGATATAACCCTTTCTTGGATAGTCGACGTTCCTTCCATTAAACTCACCTCTCATCGAAAAAATTAGTCTAGTTAACAATTTCCTGGAATTCTTTCAGTGCTTCAAGGCTTTCACTGTCTGTAGTATTTACAGTAATACTCCTGTCAATCTTCTTCATGAATCCGCTGAGAACCTTTCCCGGACCTACCTCAATGAATTTGTCAGTACCCAGCTGAATCATCCTTCTTATCGATTGATCCCACCTAACGGGGCTATATGTCTGAGAAATTAACAGCTCCTTTATCTCGTGCGGATCTTCGGGGAAGAGATCACCGGTTACATTAGAGACCACTGGGATCTTCGGGGGGCTTACCTTGACACCGTCAAGGAACTCTCTCAAGACCTCTCCTACAGGCTGTAAGAATCGACTATGGAAAGGCGCACTTACCGAAAGCTCTACGCATCTCTTTGCACCTTCTCTTTTAGAACTTTCCATTACGACTTTCACTTTCTCTGCGAGGCCAGAGACTACCACCTGTCCCGGACAGTTGTAGTTCGCAACTATTACTTCCTCGTTCGATGAAGTCTCTGAGCAAATCCTTTCAACGACTTCATCTTGCAGACCGATTATCGCCGCCATACTTCCCGCACCTGGAGAAATGGTATCTTGCATGGCCATTCCCCTCAACCTTACAAGGCGTAGAGCATCGGCGTATTCAAGTGACCCAGCTATTGTAAGTGCTGTGAATTCACCAAGGGATAAACCAGCAACAATGTCGGGTTTCGCTCCAATTTCCCCAAGGATGTCTGAAAGAGCTACGCTAAGAGAAAGGATGGCCGGCTGAGCATTTTGAGTCAGTGTTAGCTCTCTCTCCGGACCCTCAAGCATCATTTTCAGTAAATCAAATCCCAGCATCCGACCTGAGATTCCAAGGAATTCTTTGATTTGAGCGCTTTCCTCGCAAAAAGCACTTCCCATACCCACATACTGACTTCCCTGTCCAGGAAATATCCATGCTACCATTCTGCGATCCCTCCCAGGTGGCCGATGACTTCTTCGGCCTCTTCAATGATTGATTCGATTAGTTTGCTCACACTTAATACTTCCCTTATCAAGCCGCTAGACTGACCGGCCATCAGAGAGCCTGAATTGAGATCACCTTCTTTAGCGGCTCTTTTAAGCGCACCAACGGCCACTTTTTCAATTTCCTCGAATCCCTCGCCTCTTTTCTCAAGCTCTTCTATGTATCTTGTGAGTCTGTTTCTGAAGGCTCTAACAGGATGGCCGTTTGCACTTCCCGTGACGACTGTATCGAGTTCGCTTGATGATAGAATTTTCTCTTTGTAGCGAAGGTGTGCCGAACACTCGGACGTGCAAATAAACCTTGTTCCCATTTGAACTCCACTGGCACCCAGGGCAAGTGCCGCAACGAATCCTCTTCCATCGGCAATACCTCCCGCTGCGATGACTGGAATCTGTGTTGCAGAAGAAACGGCCGGAACGAGAACCATGGATGTCACTTTCCCAATATGACCGCCTGCTTCCATTCCTTCAGCGATTACCGCATCAACTCCCTGCAGCTCCAATCTCTTGGCGAGTCCAGCAGAAGCAACAACGGGGATCACTTTTACACCTGCAGACTTTAGCTCATCTATGAAACGAGAAGGACTTCCTGCTCCAGTAGTCACAACCGGAACCTTCTCTTTGCGAACTATTTCCATCTGTTCTTCAGCATAGGGGGAAAGCAACATGATGTTCACTCCAAAAGGATTGGAGGTCAGTTTTCTCACCTCGTGAATTTCGACAAGCAGCTCCTCAGAGGAGAGGCTGCCTCCAGCAATAATGCCCAATCCGCCAGCATTTGAAACTGCTGCGGCCAGAGTGCGGTCTGCAACCCAGGCCATTCCTCCTTGGAGTATCGGATATTTGATTTCGAGTAACTCGGTCAATGATTGTCTCTTCTGTCTCAAAATTGATCCTCCTGGCACGAAAATGCTAAATTTTTATGAGCAATGCCATACCAGGGACAAAAACGCAATCTCAGTACGGATATCGAACCCTATTCGATTCATCAGTCCGGAAATCAAACGGGAGGTGATTTATGAAAGATAAGGAGTTTGTGAAGAGTAAAATCCCGCACCGTGATCCCTTTCTTCTAGTTGACGGTGTAACTTATATTGGTGATAGTGAGATCAGGGCCTACAGGGACCTGTCTGAAGATGACCCCATTTTTGAAGGTCACTTTCCTGGGAATCCAGTTTATCCTGGGGTCTTAATGATTGAGGGTATTGCTCAGACAGCAGGGATTCTTCTGCTGGAGCCGAAAAAAACTCCGCTGTTCGCCGGAATTGAGCATGCTCGGTTCAAGGAAATAGTGCAGCCGCCGTGCAGACTGGAATACAATGTGAGAGTAATCGGAAAGAAGATGAACATTGTGAAAATAGAGGGAGTCGCTTATGTTGAAGGGAAACCTTGCGCCAGAGCTACACTTCTTGTTTCTTCATTATGATTTTGGAAAGAAAAAACCCCTGTGCTATAATCTAGGCGTTAATCCTGCACAGGGGATTAAAGGGGGTAAGCCGTCACCTTTACCGGGTGGCGGCATTTTCACTTTAGAACTGGAAAGAAGCTACGAATCTAACGCCATTTCTGTAGGCAAAGAATGCTACGTAATCTCCCTTCTTGATCTTCTCGGCAGATGCCTTGAAACCGTTCGCATTCTCGATCGGTTCCTGATTTCCGTTTATGCTCAGACGGGTGATCACATCATCTTTGCTTATCCCGAGTCTGTAGGTTATTCCTTCTGAATCAACCTTTCTCACAACTACGCCTTTGAATTCTGAAGGCAGTCCAAGCCGTTCTCTGTCTTCAGGGGTTATGTCGGAAACGGAGACTCCCAAAGAGCTTTCAAAGGTCTCAGATTCCTCGATGTCATCGAGTGAAGAGGATTCACTCTCTTGAGAAAGCGATCCCAGAACGACCGTTAGCACGATTCTCTCTCCAAATCTATCGATTGTGATCTTCACCTCTGAACCGGCCGGGTAATTTAGAACGGCGGCCCTCAATTCAGAGGAATTTGTGATCTCTAGATTCTCAAAACCGATGATAACGTCTTGAGGTTTCACTCCAGCCTTCTCCGCTGCAGAGTCCGGGACTACGTCGGTAATGAGAGCACCGCTATCGACTTTTAGTCCAAGCGATCTGGAGATGGCCTCTGTGACAGTATCCATGTAGACCCCAAGATAGGCTCTCTGAACCGATCCTGTTTCAATTATCGAATCAACGAATCTCAGGGCTACATCTATAGGTATAGCAAAGCCCAGTGAAGTTCCCACGTCTGAGGAGATTATGGCGGTGTTGATCCCAATAACCTGACCGTGGATATTCAGCAAAGGGCCTCCACTGTTGCCAGGATTAATTGCCGCATCCGTCTGTATCAAATTCGAGTAGACTCCGTTCCCATCAGGTTTTGGCAACTGCCTTCCAACTGCACTGATTACACCAAGCGTAACAGTGTGTTTCAGTCCGAAAGGATTTCCGATTGCAACTGCCCATTCCCCTATCCTAAGTGAGTTGGATTCACCGAGCTCCACTATTGGAAGATCAATCCCATCGGGATCAATCTTAATAACAGCGATGTCCAACTCAGCATCTCCGCCAATGTACTTTGCCGGATAGGAGTTTCCATCGAGCATAGACACTGTGATTTTTTCGGCGCCAGAAACAACATGTTCGTT
>DSBT01000070.1 GCA_011045915.1 Mesotoga infera | reverse complement strand
TAAGCATCGACTGGAATCCGGATACGGAGCAATTCGACGTCGAAGTCAGCAGCTGGGGAAGCACGGGAAACGGTCAAGGGATTTTCGAGTGCTGCCTTTGACTGTTTGCAATAACCGAATAATCTCTTTTGCGCAGGAACTCGGAGTCATTTCTTTCATGATTTCCAAACATTTGCAGAATTGCAGTAAGTTAATTAGCAAGACCTTGAGTGGTTTTCCGGAGGTTCGGATTCTTGGTTTCTAGGTTCTCGTACCTGCAAATTGAACTGCTTCTTGAGTGGGTCGGCGATTTCTAAAGCTAACTCTTAAAAGGTCTGGCGATGGAACACTTCGAAAGCAACGAGGGCACTAAGTTAAGGTTTTCTTGGTACCGCCAGTATAATCTGCAAAGTGCAACAATTGCATCAAACCCCGAAGCCTTTTTCTTGCGATTGTTGTTGTCTGGTGAACTTAGATGCTATCCGACGTCAATATCTACGATCATTCAACGTATCTACATGCTTTTTATTACATGATGTATAGCTCGATCACTCGAAAACAGGTGGACACTATTCTTTCTCGACTGAAATCGTTAGATCACTGTTTTTGCCAGGTTCGAGCCATATCGTCCTCAGATTTTCGGAGACAGTATATCCCTTTGGCAAGTCGGTTATTTCGATGGAGTGTTCCCCAAAGACAAGTCCTACCAGTTCGATCATTCCAAAGACCTGGAATTCGATTCCATCGACATTCAGACTAACCACTTCATACAAATAATCTCCTGTCTCGTCAATCAAAGATATGTTCAGCGAGCTTCTTTGAGCGAATCCAATCTCGAGTCGAGTATCACCCTTCTCGTCAACTTCAATTGTTTCAATTGATGTAGTGCGAGAGTAGAGTCTTTCAAATCCCTTGTCCATGTTGAGGGCTGCCTGGCTTTGCCCCGAAGGAACACCTTCAAGTAATGTCTGAGATCCCACTCTGAAGGGGCGGCCCCCTATAATCAAGACACCTGAAGCATCTAGCAGTGGTTCTTCCGACTCTCTCAAACCATTACCGTTTAGGTCATTGAAGATCAAGACTTCCATTCTTCTCTCAAAAGCTATTCCAAAATGGATTGCCTTTTTCTCTCCTGCTTTCAGGGTAAGTTCAACATCTACTGCCCCTGTTGTTATGCTTACCCCTTCTCCGAATGAAGAGAGATCGAGAGATAACTTTATCTCCCCCGGAGACACAGGCAGGGTTAGTGTACCGGTTGTTGTGAAAATGGAATCCTCACCCATGCTCACGGAAAAGCTTTCGAGATGCTCTTCGCCATTCTCGAATTGACCTGAGGTGTTTGAATCTATGAAGACTGAGATATCTATGTATGAAGGAGACTCCATAAAAGGCCAGGAAAACTCGTTCACACCGTACTCCATTACACACAGTTGGAGAGGCTCTTCGACGAGAGATATGAGCCCTTCAGGGAAATCGATCAACTCTACAGAGTAGAGACCCGCAGGCAACGATACATCTATATTGCCCATTTCATTGCTTTCATATTCTTTGTCCCCTATCCTAACTCTTACCTGAATGGGTCTGTCGCCGGAACCGGCTTTCTGATCAAGGTTCACGTCTGCGAAGAAATTAAGATTCATCCTGCCCATGTTGTCTTTCTTGAAGAACCAGCTGTCGTCGAACTTCACCCTGACTCCGAAATAGAAGCCGTCTCTCTGCAGATTTCCTACGAAACTCTCTGTCAAGTTTCCCCAGCCGTACCCGGCATATATCTGTGTGTCAGGAAGAGGCGAAATTCCGAACTCTACAATGTATCTGCTGAAGAAACCGCCTCCGCTATCTGCCACAAGGTATCCTGCTCCCGCAAGGGAGAGAAAGTCTATAAATGTCTTTTCAAATCGAAGACCGCCTATTGTGTATAGAGAGTTCTTCTTGAGATAAAGCTCACCTGTTAAGGTGAAGTTCGTACTTCTGTCGAGCCAGAAGGCTGTATCAAGTGACAAGCTTCCCTCGGAAGTAGTTGCTCCGTTTCTGCTGTCAACATAATAAGCAGCTTGAAAGAGTACTACTAGAGGAGTTTTTATATCAGGCAAATAGGCAAGCTCGGCCTGAATTTCGAATCTGCTTGACTCGAGAGATAAGTTGTTGGTGTACAACAGGTGATAGGCAGGTCTCAATCTGTATAAACCAAAGTACTCTCCGCGACTCTCAAAAAGCGCCCTGGTGAGCATGAATCTTCCGTCGAGTTTCAGGTCAGCATCAAATCTGAGTTTCAGGTCTTCAACTTCCCTGTTTTCGACAGCCAAGTGGACAGAGTAGAAGTTTTCACTGCTGGTGCCACCGAATGTGTGGCTTCCCTGTAAGAGAAGCTCAACGTTTACAATGTCCGGAGAAAAGGCCGCTGAGTAGCCAGCGCCGATCGAGACCTTGTCTGAGAGAGTGGCTTCAAGATCTATTTTCCCAGTATCGAGAGCAAACCCAAAACCAAGAATTGTCGAAAACTGAAGCTTCGGAAGAATTTTCACCTTCTCTCGGGCAATCAAAGAAGCCTTGCCGAGTTTCTTCAGAGCGTAGGGTGTGAAAGACAGCTCGGTTTTCCCGCTGACTGAATAATTGAAACCCATGTCCCCGCCAACAAAAAGCGTTTCACTCAGTCCGATGTCTGCACCCAGCTTAAGTCCAAATATCGGGTCGAGATTTCTCAGCCCGACACCAATCTCTCCCCTGATCTTTAGATCTTTGCTAGAAAAGGTGGGCTTCAGAGATACCATCATCTCGTTTTCCAGCTCCCCGCCTCGATGTATCAAAGTCTCTTTCAAAGAAGTCTCAAGCAATATACTTCCAATGGTGAAATCTTTCAGAAGTTCAAACGTCAAAGTTCCCTGTTCTGTCTTTTCACTGTAACTATAGCCAGATAGCATCTTAATTCCCAGAATTCGTGGGTTCAATTCGAAATCTAGACCAAATCCCGACGAAACGTTCGAGCTTCCAGGTTTAGTGAAATTTCTCTCAAAATATACTTCGAGTTCTGCAGTAAGCAGATCGATATCTAGCTGAGCAGAGGCAACGGTCCTGAAGCCCACCCCATCTTCATTCGAATTCAGCTGTGCAGTGAGAGCGGTATCAAAAGACTTGAAGAGTGGTCCCGAGGCACTGAACGATCCAAACCTATAACCGGAGCTTAATCCATTTACATAACCTGCAAAATCGTACTGCCAATCACGTGGTTTGTACTTCACTCGGCCCATGATATCCAAATCTCCAGGAACAGACGATTCGACCGAGTATTCTACGTCTATCGAGATAGGATTGAAGTCTATGTCGAAATAAGGTACTGGATTAGTGAAGATTATCATACCGCTGGTATAAAGAATGTAGTCCTGATTTCTTCTCATTAGCTTTCGCTCTATTACTTCGCCGTTTTCATTTCTTGTTAGGATCGTTACGGTTTCACTGTTTGGGACGGGAGACTCTTCAAGATAGTACGGTCCTCTGATTCCCTCGCCTCTGAACTCTTCCTTCTTCATTTCTCCGAAAACCGGATTTGCAAAAAGCCTGAACGACAAACTCTCTCCATAGTACTCGCTTGAAAGGCCTGTGCCCTTAGAAGAGAAACCGATGCCTGTTAGGTCATCGAAAGTGTAGTCTCCGAGTTGTACGTTGAAGAGTCCCTTCTCGAAACGGAAGAAGTACCATTCAGAAGAAGGCGCGAGAGTTCCAAGCATTGAACCGTCCCCATGCGTTATGTAGGAATCGAAGTCTCCTGAGGCCTCTTCGCCGAGTCTGAAAGTCAAAAGAGATTGACCTACATTCAAACGTCCGAATAGGCCTCCTTCTACTGATATTTCGCCGCTTGAAAGATTGTACTTAACGTTTGCACTTCCCGTAACCATTGGGGGTCTTGACTCAGCGACATACTCAAGTCGCGCGGTGGCAGAAAGATCTGCAAATTTCACCGTGAATTCAAGAACGCCTGAATTTGATCGAGGTTTCAG
>DSBT01000069.1 GCA_011045915.1 Mesotoga infera | reverse complement strand
GAATAGTTCTCAAACAGAACCTTTGATGGGAATGAAAAGGGCTGCAGATAGATCTCTCTCATTGATTTGAGCGAGTTCATGATCATTATGAAGAAGGGAACCAGAATAATCAGGCAATAGACGGCAAGCAGGAAATAGACAATTATCTTTCCGAAAAGACTAAGCTTCAACATATTTCAAACACCCCTCTGCCTTTTCTCAACAATATACACATACAGTATTGAGACAGGCATGACTATGGCGAAAATGAAGACGGTTACCGAAGCTCCCAACCCCATATCAACAGCTCCGCTACCCAATCCCCCGAAAGCCGTTCTATAGAAGAGAGTCCCGAGAACGTCCGTAGATCTGTACGGACCAGCCTGCACGCCTTCAAGTGCGTAGACCATGTCGAATATATTGAAACTCCATATGAAAAGGAGAATTGCTAGCGTTCTAAATGTAGAAAAAGCTAAGGGGAATATTATTCTCCATGTTATCTTCCAGTTGTTTGCTCCATCGATATAAGCAGCTTCTATCAGTTCAGGCGAAATATCCAGTATCGCCGCTAGAATTACAAGCACGTAGAATCCAAGGTTTCGCCAGACATTGACAAGTATGATCGTAGTGAGAGCCGTACTGGCATTACCGAGCCAGGGTTGAGCAAACTTCCCAAGTCCTATTAGTCTGAGAAATTGATTAACGAGGCCGGCCTGAGGATTCAGGAAGAGGACCCACATGAAGCCGACCAGGACAAGGGGTATCATATTCGGGATATAAGTGACTACTCTGAATGCTCCGGCCCCCTTTATCTTGCTTGCCAGCATCAGGGCAATAAGAAATCCTAGACCCAGTTCTAGAATAGTAAGCATTATGAAGAAATACACGTTATGGAAAAAAGCATTGAAAAGCTCTTTTGAAAAGCTCCCGGTGAAAAGGGTCTGGAAGTTCTTCAGCCCTACGAAAGTTCTTGCTCCCACGCCGGACCAGCTGAAGAAACTCAGTATAAGACTGTCGAAGAGAGGATATATTATGAATACCGAGTACAGAATCAGAGCCGGCAAGATAAAAACGAGAAGGTATCTAAGTTTTATTTGCATCTTCGTTTCTCCTCAATGAACTCTTCCCCGCCAACCGGCGGGGAAGAGAAGGATAAATGAATTACTTATTCATCAAAGGTGGGTACCATTGAGAAATTGCATCCTGAGCCATTTGTGAGAGTCCTTCTGGGGTAAGCTGACCTGCGTAAAGAGCCTGCATACCTGGGCTAAGAACGTCGTCATAAAGAGAAGGCTTCTGTGTCGTGAAGACAGACCCTACCCAGTAGACCCATGGAGAAGCGTTGTTGTTGTAGACATCTAGAACTTCTTCCAGAAGAGGATCGGACGGAATCGATGCGCCTACAACTGCAGGGATGTTGTAAGTGATTCCGGCGAAAATCGTGCCGAATTCCGGTGTGGCACAGAACTTAATAATTTCCTTAGAGTCTTCAAGATTCTTGACATTCGATGTCAGCGCTATTGCCCCATCCAGATAAGTGTAGGCATATGGAGTTTGGTCAGCAGTAGCGGTCGGAACCATGAAATAGCCAACATTGATATCTGGATTCAGATCTTTCCAAGTCTGATAACCCCAGACACCATAGAAAACCATTGCTGTCTGACCGAAAGCAAATGCCGCGTCCTGATCGACCGTCGTGTTCCCCATGAAACCATCCTGATAATAGACCTTCAGGTCGTTGAGCTTCTTATTCAGATCAGTGAACTTTGGATCAAGGAAGTTCGTTTCTCCTTCAGTTAGCGCCTTTATCCAGTCCGGTCCAAGAACGCTCACACCACACATTGCATGCTGCATCGTGAGTGCCCAGGCTTCCTTTCCAGTTGCGAAGAAGGGATCAATACCATTCTTCTTGAGGACTTCTGCATTGGCAACTAGTTCATCCCAGGTTGCCGGTTCTTCCAGTCCGTACTGATCGTAGAAGTCCTTGTTGTAGAATATTCCAACTACCTGAACAGCGAATGGCACTCCGTACACCTGATCTTCCCATGTAACTGAGTTCAGCGAAGCCTGAGGGAAGTTCGACATATCAACGAAATCATTGACCGGAAGATAAAGACCATTCTCGATGAGTACCTGAGTTCTTCCTCCCGGGAGTCTTCTGGAGTATACTATGTCTGGTCCTTCCCCTGTTTGAAGTGCCAGCGCAACCTTGGAGTCGTACTCGGTTGGTGCGAAGGCTGTGTATTCGATCGTGATGTCGAGGCCCTTGCTCTTCAAGGCTGCTTCGACATCTTTCCAAACCTGAGCATCCTGCGTTCGCCAGCTCCAGATGGTGACTTTGCCGGCAAATGCGCTTACTGCAATGATCGCGACCAAAGCCAGTAACAAGAATTTCTTCATACTTTCCCCTCCTACAAAATAAAGTTGAGAACATAATTGCGGTATTCCATAAAAGACCTATCACAGATCAAACAAAACACGATAAAGAACACTCTTGCCGTTCATAGAAAATGAAGAAAAACAAGAAACGATGACCTATATTGTTAGTATGATTATACAATATGTACTAATCCAAATAAAACTTCGGAAACCATTGCACAGGCAAGATCAGTAGAGCTCATTGCCGTAATCCAGCACTATACTGGCCATTATGCAAGACAAAAGAGATCATTCCTGGGAATTCCGTTTCTCGCACAAAAAAAGACTTGCCGCCACCAAAACAATTTCATAGAGTCTTTGAACGAACGAACCTGTAACAGTCGGGCTAAATTAAGACTCTTTATTCTTGGGTGTAGTTTGGGTGGGAAATTGACTTCATGAAAACAGACTAATCATATAGAATGGTAATACGAGTAGTAAAACATGACATATGATGATCCCGTTGACCGGAGTTTTGAGACCATTGCTTTGTTTCTTGGAGGTGGCAGGTGGAAAGAGTTGCGGTGACCATTGAGGCCAGCATGGAAGGTACTGTTGACAAATTCCTGTTGATAAGACACGGAGATGTCGAGTCCCTCAAAGAGGCACTTGTCACAGATGATTTCGAAAGAATGATGAAAATTGCTCAAGACTTGAATAACGAGGGAAGATGCTGCGGGTTCGACTTCATATCTTCAATAGGAACGAAACTCTACGACGCTGCCTCTGAGAAGAACAAGCTGGCCGCCGAAATCTGCGTGGAACTTTTCGGCTGGTATATGGCCAGAATCAGGACGGAAGTATTCGGAGAGTGAAACGTTTTCGGACGAAGAAACATTTGGGAGGTACTGTTTGATTCTAAAACCTATGGAGCAGCCAGTTCTACCAGACAGGATATCAGAGAAGCCGGCAATAGCTATTACCATCGGTGATCCTGCGGGGATTGGTCCGGAAATCGTGTCGAAGGCAGTTGCCAATGGGGAGATCTTCAAGATATGCAGGCCGATCGTGATAGCAGAACTCGGAATTCTTCAAAGAGAAATAGACAGAAACCATCTCTGCATAAAGATAGAAGCAGTCTCCGAGATAACCGATCAGACTGAATTCTTCCCAGGCACCCTAACTTTGATCGACATGGGAACGCCGAATAGACTTCCAGTATATGGGAAAGTCGATAGAGCCTGTGGAAGAGCTGCCTTTGAATATCTCGTGAAGGCGGTTGAGCTGGCAGAAGAGGGAAAGATATCGGCAATTGCAACCGCCCCGATAAACAAGCTTTCTATTAAGGCTGCGGGAATACCTTACGCGGGTCACACAGAGATTCTCGGAGCTCTGACGGAAACAATAGATCCCCTGACGATGTTCGAAATTGCTGGAGAGATGAGAGTTTTCTTCCTCTCCAGACACCTTTCACTCATAGATGCCTGCAGAATGGTGAAGAAAGACAGGGTCTACAATTACATATTGAGATGCGAAGCGATTCTGAAACAGCTCGGCATTCAACGACTCAAGCCGATCGGTGTAGCCGCTCTTAACCCTCATGCGGGAGAAGGAGGTCTCTTTGGAAGTGAAGAGATCGAAGAGATTATCCCGGCAGTAGAGCTTGCAAGAAAGAAGGGCATAGATGTTGTAGGCCCCGTAGGCGCTGATTCGATTTTCAACATGTCTAGAAAAGGTGCCTTCTCCGCCATCATCTCTATGTATCATGATCAGGGACACATTGCAACTAAGACCCTCGATTTCGAGAGAACTGTCTCGGTAACCTTGGGAATGCCTGTTCTTAGGACTTCCGTGGATCACGGAACGGCCTTCGACATAGCCGGAAAGGGAATCGCTGATCCCACAAACCTGATCGAGGCGGTTAAAACCGCGGCTCGCTACTCATAGATCTTCAAATTTTCCTCATCGCTCTTCTTGATCTAGAGATTTGAGTCGTAGAAGACGATTATTCTAGAAGACTTAACTGCGATGAAGTAGATTATAGGCTATAATTGAGCTACAAATGTTTCTTCAGAAAGGATTCTCAATGAGTACAATTGAAGGCCGAAGGGTCGATCCGCTTGTATCTAGCGAAAACTCCAACGAAGGATTCAACGCGATAAGTCATATATTGGCCGCTGTTCTCGGTCTTGTCGGGCTGGTCCTGCTAGTTGTTTTTTCCGCCGTTCAACAGAAGTGGCTCCATCTGGTAAGCTTTTCGATATACGGGACGACCGTTGTCGTTTCAATGACCTTAAGCGGTCTTCTCCACTTCTTCTTGTGGTTCAGAAAGTATTACAAAGTCTTCGCAATCCTCGACCACAGCGCAATATACTTGCTCATCGCTGGCACCTACACTCCTTTCTGTTTCGTTGTTGTCGGAGGCTGGGTCGGCTGGACTGTCTTTGCGATAATCTGGGGACTTGCTATCCTCAACATAGTTCTAAAGTCTGTTTTCTTCTCCACCATGCCTTTATGGGTATCGATGGGAGGCTATCTTTCGATGGGATGGCTTTCAATTGCACTTATCTACAGCGTTTACATACGACTAGGACTGTCCGCTATTCTTCTTCTGCTTCTCGGCGGCTCCTTCTATACGGTTGGTGCAGTAATTTTCATACGAGAAAAACCGAATCCCTTCCCTGGCAAGATTGGCAACCACGAAATCTGGCATATTCTTGTCATGCTGGGCAATCTCACCTTCCTTTTGATGATGTTTATCTACGTCTTGCCTTACTAGAGATTACCATAATAAGATATTAACAGAATAACCGAATCATTCTGCATTATTCGACCATAGATGTCCTAGAACGCTGATTAACGTTCTAGAATTGCTTTGGATCTAAGTTACTAAGATGTTAGAATAAATGCAAACGTTTCCGCAAACGTTTGCGGCATCGTTGGTGAATTTGGAGGTGTTCTGAATGGCTAGAATCACCATAAAGGATGTTGCAAAATCACTTGAGCTTTCAGTATCGACGGTCTCTCGAGCCCTGAATGATAAAGGGGATGTTGATGAGAAAACTAGAGAGAAGGTTAAGAATAGAGCAAGGGAACTTGGTTACGCGCCAAACATGATGGCAAAGGCGTTAAAGGGGAAGATGCTTGGGTTGCTCGGAGTGATAATTGATGACAATACAAACCCTTTCTATGCGGAAGTCGTTAAGGGTATGGAGAGAGAAGCCAAGAAGCATGGATTTCACCTTCTTCTTGTGAATACTGCTGCCGATTACGAGGAACAGGTCTTTGCGATCGAGTTCTTGCAGAACAAGGGAGTAGACGGAATCCTAATCGCTCCGGTCGATGATACGAAGCCTGCCGAGATGGATGGCATTAAGGTACCTTTTGTAATAGTCGGTAGGCACTTCGAGAAGAGCCGTTTCTGTGAAGTCTACAATGATGAGGAACTTGGGGGATACGTCGCGACGCGACACTTACTCGAATCCGGTCGCTCAAATGTCATCACCGTTCAACCGGACATGAATATCTTTCCTACCCGTGGAAGAAGTCTCGGCTACAGAAAGGCGCTTCAGGAATATTCCGCTGAGATTGCAAATTCGGCCAGCGAACTCAAGTCTTCTCCGGAAAACGCCGGGGAAGCTGTTCTGGAGTATCTTGAATCCGGTGGGGCTTGCGATGCAGTTTTTGCCTACAACGACATGTACGCTCTCGAGATAATCGCCCGACTACGTTCTAAGAATATAAGAGTTCCCGAAGAGATCGCTGTAGTCGGATATGACGACATACCTTATTCAGTCTATGTTTGTCCAACGCTTACTAGCGTTGCGCTTGATAAGGATTGGCTCGGAAGAACAAGTACCGAGATGCTCATCAAGATGATCAAAGGCAAGAAAATTAGAGAGAAAAGATATGTGCAGAAACCTGTTCTCAGAGTTAGGGACTCTGGGTAGGAATAACCGAACAAGGGAGGGTTTTTTCATGAAGAAGCTGTTTGTTTTCTCTTTGTTAGCCTTGCTTTTCTTCTCAGTCTCTGCTTTTGGATTAGTTACTCTCGAATACTGGACGGGTTTTACAGGGCCCGACGGTAGTTTTATGCAGGAACTTGTTGACAAGTTCAACGAAGAACACAAGGACGAGATTCAGGTGAACATGAGCACCATGCTGTGGGCGGACTATAACACAAAGGTGCCTATAGCACTTGCGAGCGGAAAGGGACCGGATGTTGGTATTGCACATGTGGATAACATCAGAAGTCTTGTAAGTCAGGGAATGCTTCTGCCTCTGGATGAGTACCTTGAGATCATGAATATGAAAGAGGGAGACATAGTTCCTTCGGTATGGGATGCCGTTCATGTAGACTCAAACGTGTACGGAATTCCACTTGATGTCCATCCTCTCGTCTTCTACTGGAACAAAGACCTTTTCAAAGAAGCCGGTCTCGATCCAGAGAATCCTCCGATGACTCGAGATGAATTCATTAAAGCCGCAAAGCTTCTTACGAAGGACACTAATGGAGATGGAACAATCGACCAATGGGGCACAATGATTCCAGTAGGTTGGCCCAACTACTTCATGTGGTTCTCCGCCTTCTTCTCCAATGGGGGGGTACTGTTCAATGAGGATTTGACTAAAGCCGCTTTCAATAGTCCTGCCGGAATCGATGCAATGCAGTTCTTCGTAGATCTGGTTTTCAAGCATAAGGTTTCACCTGAAAAGGTACAGGTCGACGCAGACATCGACGCTTTTAAGAGAGGAACCTGCGCAATGGAATTCAACGGAATCTGGATGCTTACTGACTACATGAAAGTTGAAGGAGTTAGTTTCGGCGCCGGACCGGTTCCACAATTCGGTTCTGAAAGGCCGGCAAACTGGGCCGGCTCCCACACTATGGTCATCTACAGACAGAGAAAACAGGACAAAGAAAGAACTGAAGCCGCTGCCAAGTTCGTCAGCTGGATAAGCAATCACAGCTACGAATGGGCACTTGCAGGCCAGATTCCCGCAAACATCTCTGTTCAGAATAGCCCGGAGTTCCAGTCTTTGCCCTATCACAGCACAATTGCCAAAGGTGCCCAATTCGTTGTTTTCCCACCTTTCTTCCCAAAGTACGGCGATGCTACAGGACCAATATGGGAAGCGTTGAACCTTGCCATTTTAGGGCAAAAAACGGTTGAACAAGCTCTTAGCGACGCAGAAAGAATAAGCAACGAAATTCTTCAAGACTAACAGAACCTTATGTCCCTTCCGGAGAGGCTTTCCGGAAGGGACATTCATTGAGGAGGTTCTCTTGAGAACAAAGAAGGTTATTCCATATATTCTCATTTTGCCCCATGCGGTGTTCTTTGGCGTGTTTTTCATTTTCCCGTTGTTCAAAAGTGTTTATATGAGCCTCACAGAGTGGGGATTGTTTCAGGGCATGATTAAGTATGTCGGGTTGGACAATTACGGGAAGATCTTCGATTTCAGTGGGTATAGATCGGAATACTTTTGGAAGG
Organism: Mesotoga infera; assembly: GCA_011045915.1. Taxonomy (NCBI): domain Bacteria; kingdom Thermotogati; phylum Thermotogota; class Thermotogae; order Kosmotogales; family Kosmotogaceae; genus Mesotoga; species Mesotoga infera. Next base: position 20,769 of record DSBT01000069.1, on the reverse strand, counting down.
CAATATGGGTAACCGTTCAGTTCGTTATCTATTCTGTGCCCGTGCTCGTTTTTGTCGCAACCGGGCTGGCACTAATGCTGAATAGCAAGAAGTTGAAGACAAAGAGTCTGCATCTTACGGCGATTTTTGTTCCTACGGCGCTCTCCGTAACCGTGGTGGCTGTTATGTGGAGGTGGATACTGAACAATCACTCCGGCCTACTGAACTACGTTCTTAGCTTCTTCGGCATCGGCAAAATCCCCTGGCTCACAGATCTACCCTGGGTTTGGTTATCTATTGTCATCGCGACAGTATGGTGGACGGTAGGCTGGAACACCGTGATCCTTCTGGGCGGGCTCAAAAAGATTCCCGATTCTCTGTATGATTCTGCCAAAGTCGATGGGGCAAATTCTATTCAAAGGTTTTTCTATGTGACGCTTCCCGGTCTAAAGCAGGTGATGATGTTTGTAGTCATAACTCAGGTGCTTGCGGGATTTGGATTGTTTGCTCAGCCTCAGCTGATGACAGGCGGGGGTCCCGGGAGGGAGACGATTCCAATAATGCTCCACATATATGGAGAGGCGTTCAATCCTTCCAGGCCAAGAATGGGCTACGCAACAGCTATGTCATTGATCACGGGAGTGATAGTAATTTCAGTAACCTTCCTCCAGTACTATCTCTTCACAAGAAATACCAAGGAGGATCGGCGATGAGGAGAAGGGGTTTTGGAATAAACATAGTTGCTTTGCTGATCTCTCTTATATTCCTGTTCCCGCTGTACTGGACTTTTCTCACCGCATTCAGAACTGAGGCCCAGATACTCGCATGGCCACCTGACTTCTTGCCAAGAAACCTTACGATTTCTAATTTCGCGGAGGTTCTTTCACATCCTCACGACACTCCAGTTTTACAGTGGTTCTTGAACAGTGTGATTGCCGCCGTGAGCTATGCAAGCCTTTCAGTTTTTGTAGGTATTCTTGCCGCTTTCGCTCTTGCAAGGTTGAAATTCAGATTCAGAGATACTTACTTTAAGCTTATGCTGGTTTCTATGGCGGTACCTGGGATGATTCACTTTCTTCCCAACTACACTACGATAGACGCCTTTGGATGGACGGACAGTCTTATCGCGATAATCGTTCCGGGTCTGGCATCCACTTTTGGAATCTTTCTCTTGAGGCAGTTCTTCATTAGCATTCCAAGAGAAATCGAAGAGGCTTCGATAATAGACGGGGCAAACATAAGACAGCGAATCCTATACATAATTGTGCCCCTTGCGAAGGAATCAATAATCATTTTATGGGTAATGAACTTCATGACCAACTGGAACGACTACTTCTGGGCGCTTGTCGTTCTTTACTCTCCTGAGATGAGGACTATGCCTGTTGGAATCTCAACACTTCAGGGGAAGTACGTTACACAATACGGCCCTTTGATGGCCGGTGCTCTCTTTGTTGCCGTTCCCTCAATACTGATATTCCTCCTGGTCCAGAGGTATTACATTAAAGGAATAGATATAAGCGGTGGAGTGAAGGAGTAATGTTTATGAAGAGACTGTTTGTTGTTTTCTTGTTCTCGGCGGTGGCTTTCAGCGGAATAGCCTCGTTTGTTAAGATATCACCCTCGGGGAAACATTTCGAACACAACGGAAGAGCGATTATTCCCGTGGGATTCAATGACGCAATAACCTGGCCCTCATTAATTTCCCTAAGCTATGGCAACAGGGAGGCCGCCGAGGAGTACTTTGAAAAGCTCTCCTACTATGGAGTGAATACACTGAGGATCATGTTTGAATATGCACAGGACAGATCTGGTCTAGCGCTTTTCGAATCACCGCTAGGAACATACAACGACACCGTAATAAGTATATGGGACAATATAATCTCTCTTGCCGAGAAGTACAATATTTACCTTATCATAACGCCCTGGGACCCGTTCTGGATGTACGAAAACTGGGATGTGAACCCTTACAACTCCGACAACGGTGGCCCAATATCTACAATGGCCGAGTTTCTGACGGATGAAGAGACGCTTGAATGGCAGAAGGCCAGATTCAGGTTCATGATCGAAAGATATGGATCCAGCGAGCAGATTCTTGCTTGGGAACTAAACAACGAAATCGAGTTATGGTACGGTCATGTCTTCTATAAGGCCGATTACTCAGTTGGTAATGAAGCGAGAAGATGGATCGAAGAGATCTCGACTTTCATAAGGGCGCTGGAGATTGATCTCTACGGAGAAACTCACATCTTGACAGTCTCGACTGCGAAACCTGCCCTAACTGGTATTCTGTCTGGAAAACTCTACAGATTTGATCACATTGATTTCTTCACAACACATTTCTATTTTGACACAATAATGAATCCAAAGGATCCCATGAAAATCGCGGAAGACGTCGTAATGAACATAAATTATCACAATTATCTCTTCAACGATTCTATCCCATTCATGGATAGCGAAAGCGGCCCAATAGATCGATGGCCTCAACCCTCCAGATTCGACGCGGCCTGTTATAAGGCCTTTTCCTGGGCTCACATTGCTTCGGGAGGTACGGGAATCGGAATGCGTTGGCCATACACTTCTCCCCATCTGATGCCTGATTATCTGCTGCAAGTTTTGAAACCGATCTCACAGTTCATAGAATCGAAAGGAATCGACTGGCTCGACTTTTCGGGAATTAATCTTGATAACGAAATCATCGTTAGTTCAGATAAAGACATATTTCATACATGCAGCGGGAACAGTTTCGAAGATCTCACGGCGGCTATTGGATGGGTCTCTTCCGAAGAGACAATTGGAAATGTAGTTATCGAATCTTCTGCGTTTGATGAGGGCACTTACTTGCTTGAGATATGGAGCGACAGATACGAAAGGGATGTCGATTCCTACATTTTGGGCACTTATGAGTTCGATTCAGCAGATGACTTCTCTCTGGAGTTATCGATAGATCAGTCAAGTTTTGCATACAAGCTTTACAGGATAGAATTCTGAATTAGGGCAGAAATTATTGGCTTTTCTGAGTTTCGGAAAGAAAGAGAAGGAACCCTCTCACATTAGGGCGTCTTAAACAGTTCAAAGTATCGGGCCAAACAAATTATCATTAGCAAATCAGGTGAGTATGATGAAAAAAGACTTCATGTGGATAGCGGGAATTGAAGACACATTTGTGACTAAGACGGATAAGACTTCGGCCAGAACTCTTGATGAGTATGAACTCACACAACATTACTCGAACTGGAAAGAAGATCTGGAGATCATCGCGGATACGGGGTTCAAGTATGTTAGGTACGGAATTCCCTGGTATACTGTGAATCCCGAAAGAGGGAAGTTTGATTTTTCGTGGACTGACAGAGTCTTCGATTTCATGGGTGAGAGGGGCCTTATTCCAATAGTAGACTTCATTCACTACGGTACACCTCACTGGATGGACAATGGCTTTCTCAATAGCTGCTTTCCGAATTACATGGCTGATTATGAGTTGGAGGTTCTTGAAAGGTATAACAAGTCAATTGATTTCTTCACCCCCATGAATGAACCATTCATTACCCAGGAATTCTGCGGCCGCCTGTCACTCTGGCCTCCTTACTTGAGTGGTGATGACGGTTTTGTAAAATTGCTCATCTCGACGGCAAAAGGGATAATGAAATCAGTCTCGTCTATAAAAAGAGAACTGCCTGACAAATTCGCACTTCACGTCGAAGCGTCGGGCATCTTCTTTTCGGCCGACCAGGAAGTGCAAGAAGAAGTAAAGAAGATGAATGAAATTAGATATTTGACCTATGATCTTATACAGGGAAAGGTAGATACTAAGCATTGTCTTTTCGATTACCTGTACAGTAACGGGGTTGGTAGTGAAGATCTCGACTGGTTCGCAGAAAACAGAATAACAGTCGAGGGATTCGGGGTCAACTACTACCCACAATTAAGTGTATTCAAAGTCTCGAAAGAAAAGAGGAAGGTAAGCACAACACCATTCTATGGCGGGACAGATTATCTCGAGAAATTGATCTTGAGTTATCACGAGAGATACGGTGGTCCGATCTTTCTGACGGAAACAAGCACAAATGGCGAGCCAGATCATCAGATTCTCTGGTGGAGAGAGTCACTCAGACTCGTAGAAAATCTAGTAGATAGGGGGATAGACCTGAGAGGATATACGTGGTTTCCCGCAATAGATTTGATAAACTGGGACTATCGCTATGGATCCGAGCCAGTGGAGAATTATGTTGAACCGATGGGTTTCGTCAATCTCAAGATGGATCCCTCCAGGCAGTTCAAAAGATCTTCAGGAGAGCTTGCAACTGTTATGAGGAAAGACTTGCGAGGTGAAGAGTAGTATTTACGAAGGTCACTTATGGAGAACATTAGAAAGCAGGTTAAGAACTGTGAGAAGAAGGGTAGATCTTGGCGGAAATTGGCTGTTCGAAATCCTTGAGAATGAACCAGAAGACGTTGGGAAAATTGTGCCGTCAAAGACTATTGATGTTCCAGGATGTGTTGAGAGTAAGTATCCCGAAGTCACCTCCTCTCAGAGATATCTTTATTTCGAAAGGGAATTTGAGTATGAAGGGAATTCGGATTACAGTACGGTATTAGTGTTTGGAGCAGTAGACTATCTTTGCAGAGTCTTTCTGAATGGTGGCGAGTTGGGCAGCCATAGGGGAGGGTATCTCTCTTTTGAATTCGACATATCCGGAGTACTTTCATCGCGCAACAAACTCCAGGTTCTTGTCTTTGATCCAATAGACGAAAAGAAGATTGACTTCAGACATATTCCTCACGGAAAACAGAATGGAGATCCAAACTGGTACACGAATATCTCGGGCATCTGGCAAGGAGTATGGATTGAAGAAAGACCCCCGGTCCACATCAGCCATCTGAGAGTTGGTACTTCTTATCTCAAGAAGAGCCTGGAGGTCTCATTTACCACAAATGAAGAATTCGATCGAGCATGCATAGAGATATTCGACAAATCAGACCGACTTTTGGGCTCAGAGAGAAGCGTGGACAAGAGTCTTTTGCTTAGCCTCCCCAGTTGTCTTCCGTGGTCTCCCGAAACGCCCAATCTCTACAGACTAGTGGTTACTCTGGAAGCAGGGAAGAGCAGAGATGTCGTCCAGATGAAGTTCGGGTTCAGAGACTTCGCAGCCGAAAACGGGAAGCTCTTTCTGAACGGCCGCGACTTCTATATGAAAGCGGTTCTCGATCAGGATTTCTATCCCGAAACCCTTTACACGATCCCTTCAGAGCGGTTTTTGAGGGAGAGTTTTGTGAAGCTGAAGGAAATTGGTATCAACACGATCAGACATCATGTGAAGGTTCCCGATCCCAAATATATGGAGATTGCAGATGAAATTGGTTTGATCGTCTGGCAGGATGCGCCGCACTTTGATCTGTTTTCTAGTGAGGGAAGCGAAGAGCTTCTGGAAGTGATCGATGGCGCAGTGAAAAGAGACTCTCACCATCCATCGCTATGTCTTTATTCGATAATCAACGAGTCCTGGGGAATAGATCAGACAGATCCTCAGCAGCTGAAATGGCTAATCGGAGCGTATGAGAGATTCAAGGAGAGATTCCCAGGCATCGTTTGGATAGATAACTCCGCCTGTATGGGAAATTTCCATTTGAAGAGCGACCTGAATGATCACCACTTTTATGTAAGCTCCATTGACAGGCAGGATCAGTGGAATTCGCTTATCGAACTCTACTCGAGAAACCCCAATAGTTTCTACATTGATGAATACAAGGATAATGCAAAAGGAAGCCCCCTTGTCGTTTCTGAATTCGGAAACTGGTCGTTGCCCCCCGAGATCTGGCTGCGAAAGAAAGAAAAACCTTACTGGTTCAATCATAGATTTAATGAAGTTCCTATGACGAAACCGGAAGGGGCTCTAGAGAGATTCGACAAAAGCGAGATATCGAAAGAGTACAGTTATCGAGAACTTTTCGAAATTTCCGTTGAAAACCAGGAGGAAAACCTAAACATAGAAATCGACAAGGTAAGACTTCATGAGAATATCAGGGGATTCGTTATAACGGAACTGTGCGATGTCTTCTGGGAATGCAATGGTCTTCTTGACTTCGATAGAAACTTCAAGGTCAATCCGGAAAGAATGCGAGCAATTCTGGACAACGATCTATTCGTTGCCCTTCTCGATGAAGAAGAACTTTGGATCGGAGAAGAGGCTAACCTCAGAATCTTTCTCCTAAAGGATATAGAGAAAGAAATACTCAGGATAAAGATTGGAGAAGAGATCCAGGAGAGGGCAGTATCTGGGGAGAAGGGCGACACGCTTAGAGTATCTCTGGATACGGACAGGTTGAACGAAGGGCTGATCGAGATCCAAGTTTCGCTCGATAAGTGTATTGCAACTCTCCACGCTGTTCTTTCCCGCAAAGAGATTGCCGAGATTGTGATCATCAGTAATCCTCATTTCAGACTGCAGAAACCGATTGACAGAAAATCGGTTATCGTGCTGAACAAACCGGGCGCCGTATTTGAACACAATGGATACAAAGCGTCAACTGCTGCGAAGGAGGATTTGCTCTCAGGAGACTGGATTACTGGAATCTTCTGGAACTCAAAACTGCTCTCTGACGTATTCCCCGGTGGACTATTCAGGAGATGTCATCACAGTTTAGTAAAAGATAGGCCAATGATAAGCAGCTCGGGCTACAGCGGAAGACTTTCCGGTGTTGTGTATGGATGGCTCACCGATTTCTACGGTTATATCGATATGGTAGATGATTCCCTCTACGTATCCACTCTCCATCTAGACCCCAAAAGACCGCTGGCGAATCTGTTGCTTCGACGCCTTTCCGATCTTCAATCCATCTAAACCTCTCCAAATGAGGAAAAACGAGAACGCAGTCTTCATCTATTGGGAATTCACAACTAAAATAATTGATTCTTAGTACAAGAAATTGAAGTCAACTTAAATATATTTAAGGCTTAATTTGACTTTTCAAGTTATAAGTTGTATAATGAACATAGTTGAAAACTATTTATGTTCAACTTATGTTTTGGAGGTGGACCGATGAAATACTCAATAAGCAACTGTCCCGTCTGTGGGGGGAAAATGACAATCACAGAGTACAAGTGCGATAGTTGTGGAACAACGATTAAGGGAAGATTTGAGCTTGACGATATCATGAAACTCTCTGCCGAGCAACTTGACTACCTCAAGACTTTCATTAAGAATCGAGGCAATCTCTCAGAGGTTCAGAAAGAACTGGATATTTCCTATCCTACAGCCAGAAACAGACTCGAGGATATTGTGAGAGCCATGGGATATCAGGTTGTTGACAAAGACAGAGAAGAGGCTTCCAGAATTCTTGAGAAACTGGAATCTGGGGAACTGCAGCCCGACGAAGCTCTTGAGATGCTAAGAAGAGTCAGAAAAAAGAAGTAGGTGGTTTTATATGGATAGAGAAGAAGTCTTAAAGATCTTGAAGCTTATAGCCGACGGCAAAATCTCTCCTGAGCAGGGAAGGGATCTTCTTGAAGAGTTTATCGAATCATATTCGGATGAAAGATCTGGAAGAAAGTTTGTCATAGAGGTTGTGGATAACTTCACTGGAAAAGTGGAAGCAAATATCAAGCTACCCGTTAGGTTGGCAAGGTTTGTAGGAAACTTCGTTAAAGAAAAGGACGCGAATTTCAGAATCGGTGGAAAAGTGGTTGATTACAACCTAAAGGAAGTGCTTGACGAGGTAATCAAGACTAGAGAGTCGGTTGAAATTGAAACCGAGGACAAGAGAGTGACGATAAAGGTAGAGGAATGAGGAGGTATGGTCGTGGAAAAGAAGTTTGAATTCGAAAGCGCCGGCATTGAAATTTTGAAGGTTACCTCGGCTAGCGCAGATCTTCAGATCGACCTGGTTGAAGAGGGAAACGTGGTTGCATTTGTTGAAGTGGATTCGAATGATTACGTTCCTGAAGCTGAAAGGTCAGGAAAGAAGCTTACGATAAGATTCCAGAAGGGTACCAACATCAATATTCCTTTTATAAAGAATTTGTTCGACGGCGGGGCCGACGTTAAGAACGTAAGGCTTCTTGTCCCAAAGAACATTCAAGAACTCGATGCAAACAACGCTTCCGGTGATGTCAACATTTCAGATTTCGATTTGAGGAGCCTGAAGATAAACAATGTTAGCGGTGACGTGAAGATTGAAAACTGTTCAATGAACGAGTTTAACTTGAGTACGGTAAGTGGAGATCTGACTTTCGTTGCATCGAATTACCGCAGGGGCAAATTCGGATCAGTATCGGGTGATCTCAGCATAAAGGGCCTTCCTCCGATGGAAAGAGAGACGATAGTCTCTTCAGTTAGCGGAGACGCCATCGTCTCCTATTCGGGAGAGCCTAAATTCGATGCCACAATCTCCTCTGTGAGCGGTGACATCTCATCCGATGTCAGGCTTGTGAAGGTAGATAAGAAACACTATAGATCAGGAAACGGGGAATCGCAGGAGTATCTGAAAATGAACAGTGTTTCGGGAGATCTCATAATTAGTACGAATTACACGGGGACTCCAGCGAAGGAAGTGAAGGTTGAATCTAGAACCGGCCCTTCAGAAGAGAAGAAGGGTCATAGATCGACCGTTGTCGAGGAAAACCTTCAGGATCAGGAGACGAGTAAGATTCTTCTTCTCTTCAAAGAAGGAAAACTTACGAAGGAGTACGCCTTTGAGATGCTCGGTATTCTCGGATACTCGGAGCAGGAGATTGAAGAGATGCTTGAAGTGGACGAAGAGCTTCAGAAGCTCAAAAACTCAGTAGATGTAGTAATCAAAGAAGACGCTGAGGATGAGGAGCCTCCCGAAGCTCCAGAAGAGCCGGAGGCACCCGAACGACCGGATGCTCCCGAAGAACCGAAATCGATCTGATTGGAGAAGAAGGTGATAATAAAATGAAATTCGGAGCGCTATTCGCGATTTTTCTGGGGATATTGATCATTCTGTCGGTTACGCACATAATTCCTAGCTTTGCGTTTGCAATAGAGATTTTCTTTGCCATTATATTCCTCTATCAGGGACTTAAGATATTCAGAAGATTCAAGGCGGAATATATGGGCAGTCTCATCTTCGGGGCGATTCTTGTTACTGACCTTTTGATTGGTTGGAATGTTATCAAGGGCTTCAGAGGATGGGGATTCTGGGAGCTTGTGGTAGCGATGATAGGATCTTATATAGTTGGTTGGGGCATAGTCACTCTTTTCAGAAAAAGCTTTAAGCTAGGAAAAACACAAAGCTCCACGAGACAGGTTTTGAACATCTCGAGACCAAAGGAGTTTGATGAGCTCGAAATAGAACTGGAGGCAAACCTGACAAAGGTACTATTGATGGACAACACTTCAAACGGAATCGACGCCAATGTTAGTTTTGACAAGTTGAGTTTCAACGGAGATCTGAAATACGATATGGATAAGGCTAGAGGAGTTCTGAAGGCTAAGTGTAAGGCAAAATCTGGTGTTTCGAGTGTTCTCTCCAAGTCAAGAATGAACCTTGAGATCAACGCTGACCCCATTCTAAGGGTTGAGGCCACATTAGATGGAGCCGATACAGTTCTTGATTTTTCGAATCTCAATCTGGATAGGGCTACAATCAAGACCTCATTGTCCAGGCTGTCAATAATCCCTTCTGAGCGGCGTGACTCGATAATAGATATCGATTGCGAAGTTACTTCTCTGAACATAAGGGCTCCAAAAGATGTTGGACTTAGTATTGTTCACGAAGGGGAGTTGAACTGGAGCAACTTCAACAACCTCGTGGAGAGAGAAAAGGGATACGTTTCCAATAACATCGATAGAGCTGCAACCACATGCCAGATTAACGTGAAGTCAGATATGTCGAAGATCTCTATCGACTGGATATAAAAGAGTCGTCTTCTTTGCCGGCCTTGTGGCCGGTTTATTTTTGGACCGGTCCGTTTGGCAAAGATCAGCCGGGTTCAATAGTCGAAAGTCGTTTATTATTATATAATCAGGATACCGGATACGTTTTTTCCGGAATTTTTGCTCGCGAACCATGACAGAGGCAGGGGGCGCTCCGTGGACAAGTGCAGAATCGACCCGAGGATCTTCAAAGTACCGATTGACAAGATGAGAGCCGGCTACTATTCTGACAAATATTTCACGAGACTTGTCGAAGTCCTTAAGAAGGCAGATAAGAAGTCAAGGGTGCTCTACCAGCTCTTCCCCAGGAGAGACGCGACAATAGTGGGAATTGATGAAGCGCTGGCCATCCTTCGCTTTGGGACAGGCTATTACTCGAATGAAGGAGAGGCGAAGAGACTCTTCGAAGAGGTACTCGAGACTGAGAAGGAAGTCAACCACGCAGCCTGGGAGATGAATCGGCATGGACTGGTGGAGCTGACCGCTCGAAAATGGGATCTGAAGATGAAGCTGAATGATCTCTGGATCGACAAATGGCCAGAACTAGAAGTTCGCGCCTTGTATGATGGTGATGAAGCAAAGGATATGGAACCTGTTATGACGATAGAAGGCGACCCCAGATATTTCTCGTATCTCGAAACCATATTGCTGGGTGTCATAGCGAGAGCGTCTTCAACGGCCACCGCCGTCAAGTCCGTCGTGAAGGCCGCCAGAGGCAAGGAGATACTCTTCTTCAGCGCGCGATTCGATCATTTCTGGACTCAGGCAACGGACGGATACGCGGCGCTCAAGGCCGGGGCCTTTGGAGTCTCTACCGACGCGAATGCCGACTACTGGGGCGTTGAGAGCATGGGGACGATACCTCACGCGCTTATCGCAGTGTATGACGGAGATACGGCCGAGGCCGCAATGGCTTTCGATCGTTACATAGAGGGCGGAGTCAATCGAATAATCCTGGTCGATTGGGACAACGACGTAATCGGAACTACGGTCGATTGCGTTGCCCGCACGTATAAGGCCGAGACCGGTGAAAACTTCATACCCGGCAAGACCGATCCTTCGGTCGTTATAGGTCCGGGAAAGGGAAAGATATGGGGCGTGAGATTCGATACGTCTGGAAGTCTGAGAGACGTTTCGGTCGTCCCGAAAGACGCTTCCTCTCTGGGAGTCTGTCCTGAACTGGTCTGGAGGGCTAGAAGAGAATTCGACAAGTGCGGAATGAAAGATTTGAAGATAGTCGTCTCGGGCGGCTTCACGGCGGAAAAGATAGATCTCTTCGAGAAGCTCAATGTCCCAGCAGATGTTTATGGAGTCGGTTCGTCTCTATTGAAGAACAAGCTGGACTTCACGGCAGATATCGTGGAAGTCGAGGGAGAACCCTGCGCAAAAGTCGGAAGAGGGAAGAAAGAGACTCCAAGATTGGAAGAAGTAGCGAGTAACTATTGGAACAACGATAAAGAGGAGAGGTGTTGAAAATGGAAGCAAAGGGAACCTGGACAGTAAAAAAAGGGTTCGCTGAAATGTTCAAGAACGGCGTAATCATGGACGTCACGAATCCCGAGCAGGCAAAGATAGCTCAGGATGCCGGAGCTACCGCAGTAATGGCTCTTGAAAGAGTACCGGCGGACATTCGAAAAGATGGCGGAGTAGCCCGGATGGCAAAAATTGGACTGATCAAGGAGATCATGGAATCTGTTACTATCCCAGTAATGGCTAAAGCGAGAATCGGACACATCGCCGAAGCGAAGATCCTTGAGGCTATTGGCGTTGACTTCATCGACGAATCGGAGGTTCTTACACCTGCAGATGACAAATATCACATAGACAAGAGAATATTTACCGTCCCCTTCGTTTGTGGAGCGAGAAATCTCGGAGAAGCAGTCAGAAGAATCGCCGAGGGAGCCGCGATGATCAGAACGAAGGGAGAGGCCGGTACCGGCAATATCATCGAGGCAGTCAAGCACATGAGAACCGTCAATGAAGAAGTGAGAAAGGTCCAGATGTTGAACGATGCCGAACTCGTCCACTACGGAAAGGAAATCGGTGCGCCTGTCGAAATCCTCAGTCAGGTAAGAGAGCTGGGAAGGCTTCCAGTTGTCAATTTCGCCGCAGGCGGAGTGGCTACACCGGCCGACGCGGCTCTCATGATGATGCTCGGCTGCGACGGAGTCTTCGTCGGTTCTGGAATCTTCAAGTCAAAGGATCCCGCAAGAATGGCCAAAGCGATAGTCGAAGCAGTTTTGCATTATGACAATCCCGAAGCGCTGGCAGAGATCTCCGAGAACGTAGGAGATGCAATGGACGGGCTCGAGATCGAGACTCTTGAAGTTAGAATGGAAGAAAGAGGCTGGTAAGGGTTGAAGATCGGGGTTCTCGGGATTCAGGGCGCTATACAGGAACATCTATCGACTCTAAAGAAGGCAGGAGTGGAACCAACCTGGGTGAAGGACCGGAAGGAGCTCGACTCCGTCGCGGCGTTGGTAATGCCGGGCGGAGAGTCGACCACTATGATCAAGCTCTTGAAGAGGTTCGAAATGTGGGAGGCCCTCAGGAATAGGATAGAAGATGGAATGCCGGTCCTGGCAACCTGCGCGGGCATGATCCTCTTGTCGAAGACGATCGAAAACGTCGTTAATCAGGACTCTTTGGGAGTTCTAGACATTAGCGTCAGGAGAAACGGTTACGGCAGGCAGATCAACAGCTTCGAGGTCGATCTACAGATTGACGAGATCGGACCCGAACCATTCAGGGCAGTCTTCATAAGAGCTCCAAAGATCGAATCGATAGGTGGCGAAGTGAGAGTCCTTACAAGCTACGAAGAATCGCCGGTTCTCATTCGCCAGGGCAACGTGCTGGCAGCCTCCTTCCATCCCGAACTTACCGGAGATCTGAGGATTCACCGGTACTTTCTAAAGATCGCCGAAGCGGCTGAACAGAGGATTGAAAAATGTGCAGAATGATCGCCTTCAAGGCAGATAGGAACATAGATACTAACTGGATTCTGGACATTCTAAAGGGCATCTCCGAGAAAGGCATTTCCAGTCCTCACAGCGACGGTTGGGGCTATGCCGTTTGCGGCGAAGGAAGAGAGACCTATAACAGTTCCGGCGCGATCTTTGATAGCGATAAGAAGCTCCCTCAAAGCAGGGTCGGGATAATTCATTCTCGAAAGGCCTCGAAGGGATACGTCATAGATCTCGAACACGTTCATCCCTTCTACGCCACGGTCAAGGGGAGAAACTACGCCTTCTGCCACAACGGAACGATATACGACTTCGCGAGTGATGAAGGAACGACAGATACACAGAGATATCTCGAGCTTCTGGTAAGCAATCTTGAGATATGTGAAACGAAGAGAGCTCTGGAAGTCACCGTGGGTTTTGTGGCAGAATACTACCGCTACACATCTATCAACGCGTTTCTCACGGACTATGAAAGCGTCTGGGCAATAAGGCAGAACGCAGAGAGAGACGACACGGAACACGCCCTGTTTCTTTACGAGAGGGACGGGGTTAGAATAGTCTCCAGCGAACCTGTCGAGAAATTCGGCGATCTTCTCGGAAACTCTATCGAAATAAGAAACGGCGAATCGATAGTTCTTTGAATATCATAAAGAAATGCGTCTGGAAAATTCTCCAGACGCATTTTTTATTGAGAGAACTAGAAATCTATCCCAAGGTCCTCCATGACTTTGACGAGATTGCTGTCGAGAGATTCGACTTCCGAATTCTCCAGCTTCTTGAGGGGAGTCTTCACACTGCCCATTTTCAAACCCCTTCTTTCTAGAACATGTTTCATGTATGGAATATTAGCACCGTTTCCCACTGCCATCGTCAGCTTTGTCAAGGATTTCTGATAATCAAATGCCTTGTCGAAGTCACCATCTTTCACTGCATCCCGGACCTTGACGAAGAATTCTGGAAAGACTGCTCCGGGTCCCGAAACGCAGCCCTTGGCTCCGGCGATTAGAACCGATGCGAATGCTGCATCGCATCCAACGACCGTGCTGAACGTCGACGGCAGAGCCTGAATCACGGTCAACGAATTGACGAAGTCGCCGCTGCTGTCTTTTAAACCTACAATATTCTTATGCTTTTCGTGGAGTCTGGCAATTACATCGACACTAACCGGGTTTTTTGTTAGAGAGGGAATGTTGTAAATGTACAGAGGAAAGTCGCTTACGGCGTCCGCTATCTTGTCGTAGAAACTGAAGAGCTCCTCCTGCTTGTGATTGAAAAAGAAAGGCGAAACTACCGCGGCAGCATCTGCTCCACATTCCTTTGAGTGTTTAAGCAGTTCGATAATATCTTCAATCACTGCAGCTCCGCAATGAGAAACAACGGTCATTCTCCCTTTGTTTGCGTCGAGGAACGACTCTAGAGTCTTCTTTCTTTCTGCCAATGGGAGGGACGTCCCCTCACCGGTCGTGCCGAGCACAAATATTCCGTCGACACCTTTCTCAGCCAGGAAGTCTACATAAGACTCTATTGCATTGTATTCAACACAGGAACCATCATCATTCATCGGAGTTAGCGGAGCTACACCGACCCCTTCAAGTAGTCTACTCACCATGATCTCCCTTCTGCCAATCTTCTGGCTGCGTCCTTCATTGCTTCAAACTCCTGAACCAACCCCATTCTGACCTTCTTTGAACCATTTAGGCCGTAGGCAGTTCCAGGAACAACGAGAATACCGTATTCTCTGTATAGTTTTTCGGTGAAACTCCAGGGATCAGTGCCTTCCGGAGTGGAAACCCATACATACATCGCCCCCTGGGGAGCGGTGAAAGTCAATCCCGATGCCTTCAGGCCTTCTATAATCGCATCCCGCCTTCCCTGATACATCTCTCTGAGATCACGATAATAGGAATCGGGGGTAGTCTTCAAAGCTGCCGCAGCGGCGAGCTGTATAGGGTAAAAGACATTTGAGTCAATCTTGGATTTGTAAAGTTTCACAGCGTCCAGAAGCCGTTTCTCGGCCACTATTGCCCCAACTCTCCATCCGGCCATGTTATAGGTCTTTGAGAAGGCGAAGTACTCCAATCCCAGTTCGAGATTCTGGCGCGCTTCGAAATAACTGTTGACTTCAAAATTGTCAAAGGCTATTTCGGAGTATGCAAGATCACTCATCACGACAAAACCGTACTTGCCGGAAAGCTCTGAAAGCCGGTCGTAGTATTCTCTGTTTGCCACTCGGCCGGTGGGATTTGAGGGGTAATTGACGATTGCCATTTTCGGCTTGTGCAACTTGGCAAGACTCTCGATCTCGTCTAGAGTGGCCATCGGATCAACATCGCCGTCGTAAGTGAGAAGCTTTCCTCCGGTGAAAAGAACTGCCTCGAAGTATGTTGGATAACCTGGATCAGGAACAAGAATCGAATCACCGGCATTTACCAGTGCATGCAATGCATTGAAAATAGCTTCCTTGATTCCGACAGTCACAAGCACATTTTCTTCGGGATTCAGCGTGACTCCGAAACGCTTCCTGTACCAGTCAGCGACAGCCTCAAGGAGCTCGGGAGCCCCGTGCTGCGGAGGATAAGTATGGTAGGCAGGATTCGAAAGGTTCTCCTTCATTACCTCGACTATCCATTCAGGTGTGGGTCTGTTCGGGGCACCTATTGAAAGGTTGATCATTTTCTGCTTTGGTGGTTCTTTCTTCAGGCCGTTAATGAATCCAAAGGCATCGGGCCTGAAAAACTCAAGCTTGGAAGACTCGAGCTGAAACTTCATTTGCTACTCCCTCCCTCTAGTTTTTTAGATACAACAATTAGCGGATAGCACACAAGTATGAAGAACACAGACACTATGCTGAACGCAGTAAACGGGCTCAAAGTCAGTTGCATTATCTGTCTGGAGGTTCTAACGATCTCAACCATTCCAACGAGTGAGACTATTGAAGTGTCCTTTATCGTCATTACTATCTGGCCGACAATTGACGGCATGGTACTCTTTATGATCTGGGGCAGAACAACATGGACTAGTTTCTGGAAGTAGTTCATTCCAAGAGCCTCAGCCGCTTCAAACTGACCCTTATCTAAAGACAGAAGTCCGCTTCTGAAAACCTCTGAGAGGTAAGCCGTTGCCGTAACTGAAAGAACAACTATTCCCGTCTGAAACGCCCCCAATTCAATTCCAACGTACGGCAGCGCAAAGTAGATCGCATAGACGATTATCAAGAAGGGTGATCCCCTGACTATCTCCACAACGATGGCTAGAAGCTGCGATGCAACGGGGATTCGATGGAAACGAATCAGGGCGATCGCAATTCCCAGAACTATGCCGATTCCCAGAACGAATGGAAGAAAGGCCAGGTTGTTAAGGAAGGCGACTCCGAGCCTAACTATCTGCTGTAGTAAAGATATGTCTTGCATCATACCACCTTCTTAAGACCGAACCATCGCTTCGCATCCGACTGTCTCGATTTCTGATTCCTGCTTATTAGACTGCTCAGAAGAGCAAGAATCAGATAGATTCCGAAATACATTAGCATCGGCACGCCGAATGATTCGAATGGCATATAGGTTCTCGCAGCGATCTTTCGAGCAGTATATGTCAGCTCGGGGATAACCAGAACTGCCGCGAGACTTGTGTCTTTTATCAAGTAAGAGAATTGACTGATCAGCGGTGGCAGGATGTTTCTGAAGACCTGAGGCAGGATTACCTTCCTCATCGTCTGAAACCAAGATAGACCGAGTGCTTTTGAGGCTTCTGCCTGGCCTTTGTCTATGGCTATAAGCCCACCACGCACTATTTCGGATATGTAAGCGCCGCTATTGAGAGAAAAGGCGACTATCGCGCTTTGAAATGAAGTAAGCATCAGTCCTGTTATCGGAAGGCCGTAGTGGACGAAGTACAATTGTACAAGCAATGGAGTCGATCTTATGAACCCAGTATATATTCCTACGGGTATTCTGGCGAACCCGGACTTCATCGTTGAAAGGATACCCACTACCGTTCCAATAATGAGGGAGAAGATACCACTCAAAGCCGCAACTTTTAACGTTTCCAGCAAGGCTTCAAAGAAATCGGGAAGATACTGTGAGATCATTCTCATGTCAAGCATGAAATCACCTAAAGTATCTTGCTCAGGAATTCCTTGGTTCGATCACTCCTGGGATTGTTGAAGAACTCATCCTTAGGCGTAAGTTCTATTATTATTCCGTCATCCAGGAAACCAATTTTATTGGCAACCTGCCGCGCAAAACCCATTTCGTGGCTGACGATTATCATCGTCATACCACCGCGCGCGAGTTTAGTCATGACATCCAGTACTTCCTTTATCATTTCCGGGTCTAGCGCTGACGTTGGTTCGTCGAAGAGCATCAGTTTTGGATCCATTGCCAGAGCTCTTGCTATTGCAACTCTCTGCTTCTGCCCCCCGGAGAGTTGGGGAGGGAAGGCATCATACTTCGCCGATAATCCCACCAGATCCAGAAGCTTCTTTGCTTTTTCAACGGCTTCATGTTTAGGTACTTTCTTAACTAGTATGGGTGCCAGAGTGACATTGTCAACCACGGAAATGTGAGGGAAGAGGTTGAAATGTTGAAAGACCATTCCCGAGTTCTTTCTAACGAAATTCAGGTTAACTCTTGTCTGCTTTATGTCTTTTCCCAAAACCTCGATCGAACCCTCTTGAAAGTGTTCGAGCATGTTTATACAGCGAAGAAGAGTGCTTTTTCCTGCCCCACTAGGTCCGCAAAGGACCAGCACATCGCTTTCATATACATCTAATTCGACGTCCTTGAGAACGTGAAGCTTGCCAAAAGACTTGTTGAGACCTCGAATTCGAACAATCGGTTCCATCAGAATTCCCCTTTCGATTCCTAAAATGAGATGGGGGCTAGCCCCCCATCTCATCTTGAAATAACGATTTTCTTGCTTTAATCAATAATGAAAGATGGTTCCCAGGCCTTGCCTACGTATTTCTCGTAAATCTTTCCATATTCTCCAGTCAGCTTTTCCCACTTGAGGAACCAGTTGAACCATTCGACCAGAGAGTCGGAATCCTTGTCCTGCCTGAAAGCAAGCCCATAAGTGTCGGGTCTCACATAACCGTCCAAGATCTTCAGATCAGGGTTCTTGTTGACTAGCTCGATACATATCATTTCATCGTCCATGACCGAGTCAATTCTACCCAACTTGATGTCCGTCATCCATTCTGCAAGATTGTCGTACAGAGAAGCATCTTTGCCCCATTCCTGTTCAATGAAATCCGCGTGAACAGAACCCATTGTCGCGCCCATCTTGACTGAAGGATCGGCGAGTTCTTTCCAGCTCTGAAGAGGAGAGTCCTTTCTGGCAATAGCAACAATTCCCGTAAGGAAGAATGGGTCGGAGAATCTTATAGACTTCATTCTCGTTAGAGTCATCGACATATTTGCAGCTATCATGTCGACTTTTCCCGAGAGCAATGAAGGAATAAGGCTTTCCCATGCCATGTCCTGCCAAACCAGTTCGACACCCATCTCGCTGGCTGCAAGTTCCATAAGCTCGACGGTGAATCCCGTTGGATTTCCCGAAGCGTCCCTGTACTGCATAGGTACAGCAGTCATATCAGTTGCAACGGTCAACTTTCCGCTCTTAACTACGTTTTCCAGCGTTGTAGCTGCAAGACCAAACGAAACAAACATACAGGCTACAACGATCAAAACAAACAGTTTTTTCATCTCAATTCCCCTTTCACGTATGGATTGCGTCCTAAAAAGTACGCATTGGAAATGGTTCGAATAGTTCAATAATATAGAACAACATTCAACAATGTGGTAACTACATTTAAATTTACCAAATCTGTTGGTAATTTCCAAGACCATTTAGGGACGTTTGGAAAGTATCTGGGTTAATTATGACTGTTAAACAGAGGTAATCTCTCTCCTGCGGGGCTATCTTGAAAGAAGGTCGTTGTTCCTAGAAGCAAAGGCAGAATAGAATTCTTTGAGCCTCAGGTCTCGAAATCAATAAACAGCCTGTTAAGCTTTTCTATTGTCTTCAAAAAGGGTTCCTTGTATCTTTCAATTGCTTCGTCGGTCATTCTATTAGAAGGCCCGGCAATGCTTACGGCATACTTCGCGACTCCGTGATTGTCCAATATGGGTGCGGCAAGGCACTTTATGTTTTCCTCCTGTTCGATCCTGTCATACGCATAGCCGTGTTCTCTTATCCACTCTAGCTCTTTTCTGAGCTGCTCCTTGTCGGTGATGGTATTGTCGGTTCTTCTTGCCAGGGTAACTCTTTCCAGATAACCGTCGACATAAGAGTTCGGTTGAAAGGCGAGCAATGCCTTCCCGACGCCTGTGCAGTACATTGAAGCGGTGACACCGACCGTCGAGTGCGGACGAAGTGCGTGAGTCGGATGGAGACATTCGATGTAAATCACTTGATCTCTGAATAGCGATGTAAGATGAATAGTCTCGTTGATTTCATTTCTGAGTTCCTCAAGGTACGGCAGAGCCACTTCTCTGAACTCGAGGTTCCTTCTCATGAGTCCACTCAACTGGAGAATCCTGTTTCCGAGCATATAGAAGTTCCTGTCCTTCGTTAGGTAATCCAGCTCTGTCATTGCTGCAAGAATATGATGAACGGTGGCTTTGGGATAACCTAACCTGTCCACTATGTCGCTGAGTCTCCATTTGCTTTGCTCAAAGAACAGCTCGAAAATCTCGTCCACTTTTTTGAAAGCCTTGAAATGTTCCATAATATTGACCTCACTCGATGACATTGATACTAGAATATCAAAAAATGCTTTCGATAGCAAATCTCATTTTGAATTACATTTCGAATACGGGTGAGCTAGTATGAGGCAACCATCAATTGAGACTGAACTACTGAACGGATACAGATCGAGATTGAGTCTTTTCTGAAGCCGTAATTTAACTTAAGATCGAGTACAACACAAAAAAAGACCAGCCCTTTAGGCCGGCGTCTTAAATTCAATAACCTACTTCAGCTGGAAGCCTATGCTGAAGTTAATGGTCGCAGTCTGTTGTCGGTGAAGCCGTCGGGGCTGCCGGAGTTTTCGGAAGTGCCCTTAGCGGTTCCACCTATGAAACGTACATTGAAATAGGTTTCGAAATAATCCGTCAGAAACAGGCCGGCTCTTAGAGAGGCGTCCAGCACCGAACCCTCGAAGTCGAAGTCAGCTCCGTTAATGAACCTGCTGGAGGCGTAGAAACCGTCGATGTCGGCAGCGAGGTAAGCCTTTTTGTTCAGCCAGTACGCGCCCTTCACTTTGATAATAGGAACTGGGCCGACGTTTTTATTATCGACGAACTTCGTTCCGTCGAGAGACTCGAAATAGATATCTGCATTTCTCAACTGAAGCGAGAGACCGAGGGCAAGATAGCTGTTGCCCTTTCTCAAGACGTCGTAAGTGTATCTAACCCTGTAGAACGGGAAGCCGTAGTTCAAGAGGATTCCGCTTCCTGCTGGAAAGGTGACACCGTCAACAACCAGATCGTTCTTAAGCTGAACCTTTGACTGAACGGTGAGCGGCTGATACAGAAAGTAAACCGTGTGCTTGCCGATACTCAGTCCGGCGGTGTACCTCTGATACGGAAAGAGAACGTCCTGACCGCCGTCTTTCACGTAGTTAAGAACGGTTCCCGTCTGACCGAACTGAATGGTGTGGAAGATCACTCCCGTAAATCCGATCTCGTAATCAAGCTCGAGTTTGAACCTGTTCTCGGGGTTGTTCAGTAACCCTGCCGATGAAATAACTGCAATAAGAAGAACCACTATCAGTGCGAACCTTGTCTTCACGATTTCACCTCCGTTTATACTGATTACAATTATATAGGTTCAAGTTACAAAAGTGTCAGGTCATTCGGCGACTGTGGATCTCTTCTTCGCTGCTAGAATTGTCGCAAAGGGGGCCTGTATGGAGAAGCGTTTACCTATTC
>DSBT01000068.1 GCA_011045915.1 Mesotoga infera | reverse complement strand
TACCACAGCAGCTTACGGTGGTTTGAAGCCTCCACCTGCATGACGGCTTCGAGGGGCCCTCCCTCATCTTCAATTAAGCATGGCTAGAAGTTTCCTTCTTCGCCTTCTTGGCACACTGCTACCCCCAGCCACGGTTTCTCGAAAGCCCAGATCATTAACAGGAGCGCTTCAGGTAACAAAGTAAGTTCGTCCTGATCAGATTACTTAAATTTGCTTGCTCATTTTCTTTGGTTTTTGCTTCCTGGTGCGTAAGCGCCAGCATCACTTCCCGGATGCCCTTCCGGGCATCACTTCCTCGCGCCAGCGAGCCTCACTTCCTGGCGGATCAACCCTTGCGCCTTCTTGGCACACTCCGACCTCCGACCCTCAATGGCGGTCTTGCAACTTACAATCAGCATCTTGGAACTTATCCTTTGCTCTTGACCACACTCCAACGACGAGCCATCAACCTCGGCTCTCTAGAAAAGCGAGTCTGTCACGAAGAAATAGAACCTGTCCAGGGATCTACTCCCATTGCAATATACTTCAGTATTTTCAGATAGCAAGGGTTTCCGCCCTTTGCAGCTCGAAGAAGAATTCCACGCCATCGGGAAGATTGTCAAATCCGTGGCTCTTACCATCCAGATCGCAAATGGCTTTTACTATCGAGAGCCCTATGCCGTATCTCTCCTCTTCCCTTGTTCTGGCATTGTCGGCTCTGTAGAAGCTTGTCCAGATCTTCTCGCTCTCTTTCCCGGGTATGTTCTGGCCCGAATTGAACACCCGCACAATCACGGAATTGCCTTGAACATCTTTTCGAACACGAATTTCCTTTCTCTCATCAACATGGTGCATGGCGTTGTCCAGGTAGTTGGTGAGTATCTGTTCCGTCCGGAAAGAATCGGCATAGACAACCGTTTTTTCACCCTCGACATACACTAACTCGATTCCATTTTCCGTAAGGACCTTTTCGAACTTTCCCGTCACCTTTCTTATCAGCTCATCGATGCAAAACTCTCTCTTGTAGAGCGCAAAATTACCGGTTTCCATCATCGAGAGATCGAGGAGATCCTTCACGAGTCTTCCCATCCTTTCCGTCTCTTCCCTGATCACCGAGCAGTAGAAAGCTCGCTTTTCTTCGCCCGAAGCGACGTTCATTTCCAATCCTTCAGCGTATCCCTGAATAAGCGAGAGTGGTGTCTTCAGTTCGTGCGAGACGTTCGTGATGAACTGCTTCCTCATTTCTTCGACCACTTTTTTGTGTTCTATCTCCTTCTTGAGCGCTTCGTTCTTCTCGCCGAGTTCTTTTAGGGTCGAATCGAGAGATTCCGAAAGATCGTCTATGCTCCCCGCAAGCTGCCCGAACTCGTCTCTGGAATCTATTTCACACCTTTCAGAGAAATCGAGATCCTTCATCTTCTTTGTGATTCTGTTCATATGGAGGATCGAGCCGGTAAACTTCCTTGAAATAATGAAAGCTATTACCAGAGCCAATACTGAAGATATGAGGGCGACTACCATCAGAAAGCCATTCACAACCGATACACTGCTTTCTATGGAAGACACGGGAATGCTCATATGAATGGAAAAGCCATTGTCCAGTTTAGATTTCAGGCTGAGAAACCTCTGTTCTCCCATTCTGTCTATAGAGAGCTCGATCTTTGTGCCGGAATCGATTGTTTCGCTGTATAGTGTTTCGAGAGGGTTACGGGAGGGAGGTACTCTTCTTGCGTCGATTACGGGGATTGAACCGCCGGGCTCCTGTGGAATAAGGTGTGTTGTATAGACCGGGTCACCCGAAGCGTTGAAAATTAGTATCATAGCGTTCAGTTCGTTACCCATGTCGACAAGGAAATCGACTTTTTCCCCGTAGTCCGACACTCCAAAGGAATTGATGGAATTCCTGGCCCTGATAAGCTGATCCTTCTTCGTCTTCATATAGTACGGCTCCAGCATGAAGGTATTTGCGAGCCACAGGGCCGAGATGATGAAGAGTATTACCAGAAGAATCTGCAAGAAAAGCTTTCTTCGTATTGAACTCACTTATGTACTCCGAACCTGTAGCCGTAGCCCCTGACAGTCTCGATGTACTCACTCGCTTCACGCAGTTTTGATCGCAATCTATTTTGTGAGTATCCACGGTTCTGTCGGAGCCCTGGTAGTCGTATCCCCAAACACTGTCTAGAAGCTGGTCTCTTGTGAGGGTAATTCCGCTATTGGAGACAAAACAGCTCAGGAGGTCGAACTCGGTGCGACTGAGAACAATCCTCTTGTCGTTGACGTACACTTCCATACTGGAGGGCTTTACATAGAGAACTCCGATCTTCGTTTCGTCCTGCATCGAATAACTCCTTCTGAGTAGCGCATTCACTCTTGCTACGAGTATTTTAGGACTGAAGGGTTTGGATATATATTCATCGGCGCCATACTGGAAGCCTTCAAGTTCGTCGGTTTCAGCCGATTTCGCGGTAAGCATTATTACGGGGATATGGCATCTCTCCCTTATTTCTTCGAGCACTTCTATACCGCTCATGCGTGGCATCATAATATCCAGAATAACTAGGGACAGATCGGGGGTTTCGCAGAACTTCTGGAGAGCTTCCTCACCATCGGCAGCCAGAAGCACCTCGTAGCCTTCCATCTGGAGAAAATCAGCCACCAGTAACCGCATATTCTTTTCATCGTCGGCGAAGAGAATCTTCAACTTACAACCTCCTGTCCAGTATGGCTTTATTCTAATATCGCAATGTCACAAATCGATCACACCGTCACTGTGATAATTCTGTGACACAGGCTCTCTAAAATCGATTGACAGCAAACAGGAGGAATCACATGGAAGATATCAGAGGAAGGCACGAACTCAAGTATTACATAAGCTACTTTGATTATCTATCTCTCAAGAGCAAGATCAGACACGTCATGGAGGTCGATCGAAACGCTAACGAGGACGGCGAGTACGAAATAACCAGTCTGTATTTCGACGACATCTACAACTCGGCGTACAGAGAGAAGATAAGTGGCACAAACAACAGAACGAAATACAGGATAAGGATCTATAACTTCAGCGATAGCGTAATCAAGCTGCAGAAGAAGGCCAAAAGCGGGGACCTCACTCAAAAGGTGAGCCGCATCATTTCCAGGGACAAGTATGAAGAGATAATGAAAGGCCGGGCTTCCTTCCTTCTTGAGGAGAGACCGCACGAGTTCATAGACTTCTACGAAGGAATAAAGAACAGAACTCTGAAGCCAAAAGTACTGGTTCGCTACAATCGCGAGGCCTACTGTCTGAGAGCGGCCAACCTGAGAATTACCTTCGACAGAAACCTATCGACGTGCAGCAAAGTTGATCTCTTTGACAGTAACGGTTCCTTCACTTGTCCCGAAAGCAACCTAATGATACTCGAGATCAAATACGATGGATTCTTCCCCTCTCACATAAAGAGTATCGTTCAAAGCAACGCGAGGTTAAGGAGCAGTGCATCCAAATATGTACTCGGAAGAAAATTCAACTACTTATATTAGCTTCAAGGAGGTCAAGTATGGAGACATTCAAAGACATATTTAAGAACAGCTTTCTGGAAAACTTCTCGGCGTCGCAGATATCGGCCGCCGATACAGCGATTACACTGCTAATTACCTTTCTCATAGGTATTTTTATCTTTCAGATATACAAGAGGTCATTTCAGGGAATTATGTACACCAAGAGTTTCAATGTATCGCTAGTCATGATTGCCATGGTCACCTCTCTGGTAATAATGGCCGTGACGACAAATATCGTGCTTTCGTTGGGAATGGTTGGTGCCCTGAGTATCGTTAGGTTCAGAACCGCGATTAAGGATCCTATGGACATAGTCTTCATGTTCTGGGCGGTTGCCGTTGGGATAGTGACAGGCGCCTCCTTCTATCTGTTAGCGATTATAGGCTCGGTTATCATAGGCATAATCCTCCTCGTTTTCGCCAACTTCAAGTCGCAGACTTCGCCCTACATACTTATGCTGGACTATGGGAACTCAACAGCAGAGAAGGCGATCCTCGAAAAGCTGAAGGATAAGGCAAAGAAGTACAACATCAAGTCGAAAACGGTCACGGGGGAAAATATCGAGCTATCCGTGGAATTACGAATCAAAAGCGGAGAAATCGATTTCGTCAATGAACTCAAATCAATCGACAGCGTGTCGAACGCCGTTCTAATAAGCTACAACGGTGATTACGCTGCATAGCGGGGCGAAAATATGAGAAAGTTCCTTAAGGTGTTGGAACTGGCGTTGCTTGGCGTATTGACAGTGATCTTCTTCGGCGCCTTCGAGGGAGATTCGCAGACCGTTAGGAACCCGACGGACGCCGTTCTCTTCCCTCACAACAGTGTCATAGACGTATTTATAGAGGCCGACGAAGCCGCGCTCCAGAATATGTTCGATCAAGCACGTTTGGAGGAATACATCGTGTGCGATGTCGTTTACAACGGCTACCGCATCGAAAATGTCGGGATCAGGCCCAAGGGCAACTCCTCTCTTTCGCAGGCAAGGAACTCCACTTCAAACAGATACAGTTTCAAGCTCGACTTCAATCAATTCGTCAAAGGTCAAAACCTTTTCGGAATAACCAAGATAAACCTCAACAACGGATTCTCCGACCCCACGTTTATGAGAGAGTACCTGTCTTATGAGATCTCTGAATTGCTCGGGCTAGAGACTCCAAGGACGACCTACATCGCGCTGCATATAAATGGTGAGTACTTCGGGCTTTATCTGGGAGTAGAAAACGTAGACGAAAACTTCGTGCGCGATCACTTCATCTTTGGTTACGGAGATCTTTACAAACCGGAAGGCACCGGAGCCAACCTG
>DSBT01000067.1 GCA_011045915.1 Mesotoga infera | reverse complement strand
TATATAGATCAAGAAGAGAATTGCCGACCGATTGTCCCATTTCATTCATAATATGCTGAATTATAAGCTCGGTAACTTCGAGATTATTCTGAAAAAAAGCAACAGGAGGAACTTCAAATCTCTTCCCCGAGAGTTCCTGTTCCAGGATGCCCTCTCCAAAAAGAGTTCTTGAGACTCCCCTCATCACAACTCTGTCATTTGAGTTCATGAGATGTACGAGAGTAGTCACCTCTCCAAGTCTATTCTTCACCTCATGAACCAACCTGTCCTCATCAGGGAGATGCTCGCCCTTTGTAACCAATATTGCCATTATCCCGCTTCCATTACCCCTGAGAATCAAGTGCTTGATTTCGCCTTTGCCGCTAGCCTGGTTATAGGGTCTAGCTGAGGTTCTTCTCAAAACACCTTCAATAAGGGCCCTCACCTTCTCAAAACCTTCAAGACCCAATACGCATCCTTGACAGCTAACCGGAGACTTGCTTTTTCTTCTGTAAAGCCCAAGAGAGAGTCCGCTTCTTCCCTGAAAGCAAACAAACTCCATTTTCAGTCTGTAATTGATTGCCTTCGGTGAAGCGACTATATCGAATTCGTCTAGATCGATCTTGCCAACTCTGCCAAACTGCTCCGCAATCACCTTCTTCTTCCATAAGAGCTGATCCGGGTATTCTAGAGTCTGCCAATCACAACCCCCGCATATCGGGAAGCTTCTACAGAGTCTCTCTCTTCTCGAATTTGAAGGGATTATGATCTTCTCAACTTTCATTAGGCGAAAATCGTTCTTTCCCTTCTTTCTGCTAGCAAGCACAACTTCTCCGGGATAACCTGCATCAAGCAGAGCAATCTTCCCGTCTTTTGTCCTGGCGAGTGAGAACCCACCTGCGATAAGCTTTTCGATCCTCAGTTCTTCCATCACATGCTGTCGGGAGCCTCAACGCCAAGAAGCTCCAGCCCGCCTTTGAGAATATTCTGAAGCGCCTTGCACAAAGCCAATCGAGCCCCCGACAAAGCCGGATTCGCGGAATCGACGATTATGTTTTTGTTGTAGTATGCATGAAAAGCTCTTGATAGATCCTCTAGATAGGAAGTCAGGCGATTTGTCCTATAATCGGCAACTACTGAATCGAGTATTTCGGGGAAGATGGTCAGCAGTTTTATAATTCTTCTGTCCTCCTGACTGTCAAGCAATTCTAGAGAATCGAATGAGACAGCTACGCTCTTCTCTTGTGCAGTCCTGAAGACGTTGCTTATTCTTGCATTTGCGTATTGTACATAGAATACCGGGTTGTCATTGGACTTCTGTCTTGCCAGGTCAATATCGAACAGCATGTGAGTGTCGGGATCGAACATCGCAAAGAAATACCTAGTCGAATCGACGCCGACCGCTTCTACCAGTTCATCGAGTGTCGTGAATTCACCTCTTCTAGTTGACATCTTGACAACTTCGCCCTCTCTCTTCAGGTTCACATACTGGTGAATTATCACGTTGAGGAAGTCATCTTCAATTCCGAGAGATTTCATTGCGGCCTTCATTCTAGGTATGTGACCCATGTGATCCGCTCCCCAAATGTCAAAAACCTTCTCGAAATTCCTCTGATGCTTATTGTAGTGGTATGCAATATCGGTCATGAAGTACGTGTTTGTCCCGTTAGATCTAACCAGTACCTTGTCGTCATCTTCAACAAAGCTTGATACTCTGAGCCATTTTGCACCTTCTGACTCATATGTGAGCCCCTTTCGATCTAGTGTCTCAATGACTGATTTAACAGTTCCATCTTCAATTAGCGAACTCTCAAAGAACACGTTGTCAAATTCCACTCTCAATGTCCTTAAGGTTCCAAGGATATCTTCAAGCATCTTCCCAAGAGCGTACTTCTTGAAGTAACTCTCAGAGTCATCATTCCAGACACCTTTGAATTGCTCACCTACTTCTCCAGCAAGATCTCGCGCAATGTCAATCAGGTACCCTCCCTGGTAGCCATCTTCTGGAAGCTCCTCTTCCAGACCGAGGAGTTGATTATACCTTACCCAAAGAGAGCGCCCGAGAAGCCCTATCTGTCTGCCTGCATCGTTTATGTACATTTCCCTTTGAACCCTGTAACCTCTAGAAAAGAAGATCCTGTATAGAACATCTCCGAATACTGCCTGACGACCATGTCCAACAGTGAAGGGACCCGTTGGATTTGCACTTGCGAACTCGAGTTGAATGCTTGTTCCGCCCGTCTTTTTCCAGAAGTCCGGAGTTTGAAGAATGTTCTCCAAGACCGATGAGACATATTTTGAAGAGAAATCAACATTTATGAATCCCGGACCAGCTACCTCAACTCTGCTGTAGTCTCGCTCCTTGCTAAGACTCTCCGAAATCAACGTGGCAATTTCTCTCGGAGTTTTCTTGAGAGTCTTTGAGAGCATGAATGCAACATTTGTCGATAAATCTCCAAATCCCTCAGGAGGCATCTCGATCTTGAAGTCAATCTTCTCGTTTTCAATGGCGAACTCCCTAATCGCTTCTTTTACTGAACTTTCCAACTTCTCCTTGAACACCGGACACCTCCAAATTAGGGCAATATACCCTAGCATACAAAAGCATAACACCGCATTGTTGTGATATGGTTTAATCCACGTTTCCTCGAGCCAATAAACGTAATTGAAAGCTGGAACTTATATATGTATTATATTAGAGATAACCAAAACAAG
>DSBT01000066.1 GCA_011045915.1 Mesotoga infera | reverse complement strand
TATGGAGATTGAATTCAGCTACGGGGTCTCTTTGAACCTCGAAGAATCCGACATACGATTTAAAGGCCTTAGCCACAGGGAAATCGGAGATGCCACGGAAAGTATTTCATTCCTTGTTGAATCTCCCAATCCCGGCTTCGATTACACGTGGCGTGAAAACGCCGATGTGCTCTACGATGAGAAGTACCCTCTCAAGCACCGGGTCGGTCTGCACCTGGCGACCGTCGAAGCGCTGATTAACGGCTACAACATGTTCATGGGAACGGAACTCATCTACACCGACGTTCCGACATACTCGGACTTGATGGAAAACGGCTTCGAAGCTTATTTGAACTAGAGAGTCACCACAACTTGCTGAAACAAAAAGCCCCGGTGACGCCGGGGCCTTTCTTCTCTCATGCAAATTTATTTCACCAGGTCTGGACATAAATACCGCAAGCAAAGAAACGAATTATGGATTGTCAGCGTTCTCGGAGAATCTGTCACGGCAGAACGACTTAAGAAATAATGGGAATCAAAAGTTACCGAATGATACAATCTCTTCGAAATCCCTCAGATTCAAATTTCTTAAGTTCACATCAGTTATTTATCTGCAGTTCTCAAATAATCAGGCTATTAATAGCTACTAAAGCTATTCCTATTATTCAGAAAACAACTTCTCGGACTTCTTGAAGCTTACAACAGACTCCATAGATGATCCCGAACTCGGTTCTTTGTTCATGAGCTTCACTCTTGATGTAAGAACAATACTCTTGCTTGTGTTTTCGATCGTAACTTCGAGTACTGTCTCGTCCGTGTCTTTGAAATCGAAAGTAAGGTTATCAACGACCTGATCAGTCAGATAGTTAACTTTGTCGTCCTTCCTATATTCAATTCTCTTGTCCTGAAGACGAAAAACAGTCATTTCTTCATCATTTTCGTCGTAATCAAGAGCCACATCTTTAGCCAACCTAAGTTCTTTGACGATGATCTCCATTGCCGAGGTCATTTGTCTTTCAATAACAGACTTTTCTGAAGTCTGATTGTATGACTTCCACCAAATGTTGTACACGGTAAGAGAAATAAAAAGCACAACAGCAATAATCGCGATCGACATAACCATCTCTATCAGAGATAAACCACTTCGCCTTTCCGTGTTCTCACTCATCACTCAGACCTCTCGAACTCAATTAACCTCTTGACCCGTCCGTATTCGATCTCATAAAGATTTCCAGAAATCTCGACTTCACCAACTGTTACAGTAGCTGACCTGCTTTGAGAACTTGCTCTTGCTTCCAAGCTTCCTGACTTATATAGTAGATCCTCTGTGACTGCACTTGAGGTGTGGTCAACACGAAGAGCAATCGTGAGAAAGTTTAACAATGAAACAACAGAGATTATAAGAATCGCCAATGCAATTAGGATTTCAACAAAAGAGAATCCGCTTCTCCGACTGGCTTTCGTTGATCCCACTGAGGATTTGTCAATAAGCAACTTCATCACTCTCCCCAGAGCTCGAAGGCTTCCTCGCCATCGTTGGAAATGATTTCCAGGGAAGCCTCTGTGAATTCATCTTCAATGTCCTTGTAAATAACATCTGGACCTCCCGATCCATCGTATTCATTACAAACAATCGCACCATGAAAATCAGCATTTCCAGTCATAATAACTTTCGAATTCGGAGCAAACAGGGCGATTGAATGAGTTTCGGGTGTACCTTTCATGGAAACGTCTCCTGTCCCATCGTAAATAATGAGCCCACTTACATTCAAAGCGCTGTTTCCCCCTAACGAGACTCCGTTCTCATTGTGTATAAACAGAGTTCCTTTGAAATCAAGATTGCCCAAAGTGTTTCCTGTATAGTAGAACACAACTCTGTCTATCGATTCAGCATTTCCATTATTGTTAATGAAAGCCATTTTTTTGCTGCCATTTGGAAGATCCACATTGTTGACAACGTAGAGATTCAGATTACCGCTGCCAGATAACTCAATTGATGAATTGTCTTCCAGTTTCAGCTGATTCACCAAGATCTTCCTTACGTTTCCTGCTTCACCCGTTTCAATAGTGAGGGTTTTGCCGCTTCCTACATTAATTTCTTCATAGTAGCCGTCATCATTTATGATTGATCCGTCTGAATCAACGCTAAGAGAATCCCTCTCTGTCAACTCTGGAAAATCAGGGAACTCCGGGATTATACTCTTGTAGTCTCTTGTGCTATCAAGGGTGCCTACAACGTTTCCCTCAGCCAAATAGTAGTCACTCGGTTCTACTCCATCAAGATCTGTTCCCGGACCAAAATACACATCTCCATATACAGAAATCTTATTATTTTTTCCCTTACCATTACCACCATTACCCTGCCTACTTATCGCAGAGGTGTCAGTTGCATTCGTGCCTACATCACCTATAATTTCTGAGTTGGCGGAAGCTCCTATCTCTATATTCCCATCTGCGAAGATCGCCATATCGAAAAGCGGAGTCCCTGCAGAACCTTCACAACACATAAATGCGAGCGTTCTTGTCATATCCCCGGCATTTCCGGATGAGAGAAAATTGAAATATTCACTCTCTTTCCATACAGCGGTTACGACATCGTAGCTCTCGAAGGATGCTGCACTGGCTTCAAAACTCGATCTAACACTTTCTGACCAAAAACTGGTTACGTCTTCAATATTGAAATTGGCGGAGTTGTCATCGTCATTATCCCGAAGATTTCCATATATTACAAAGACCTTGTCTCCAAAGTATTGATTATCGATCTCACTCTTTTGCATGGCAAAGCCCCTGGCTATCTCAACACCGGATCTAGCGAAGAAGTAAGCCTGTGTTCGTTTCTCAAGATCGTTTGTCTGTCTCGCCCTGCCCATTACTAATGTCATTAGCGAGATCCCAATTATCGATATCACAAGAAACATTATCAAAGCTAAACCAAGTATTACTCCCTTTTTTGAGTTCAAGACGGTCGCCTCCAGAACATATCTGTTTCCCTTGACCAAGACTATTTCTTCGATAAACCTCTTTTTCCATTTTGTACAGAGATTTTGCTTTGCAGTTGATTATCAGGTGTCTATCTTGAAAGTCTTATTCACTCAACATGTCTTCAAAAAACAATTTCAGGGATCACAAAAAAATAGTGAAACAACTTCGACTTGCATAAATCATTATTTGCATAATCTGATAGCTTCATCAATCCAAAGAGACTTTTAGCAAGTACATTTTTGACCATGTGACCACTTCCTGATTCTGACTTTGCAATGGGATGCCAGCCAAAGTCACTCATCGGAAAGCCAATGTTTGCTCCTATCTGACACTCTCCTGGTTCAGGCTTCTTGCTCTTAAGGCGCCGCAAGTGTTTTCACACAAACGCTTGCAACGTTGATGAATCTATACGATCGGCCGGCTCTCATTGTCAATCGCTCGGTTTCCTCAGAAATTAATTTCCCCAAATCAGTCGAATTGAGGAAATTAAC
>DSBT01000065.1 GCA_011045915.1 Mesotoga infera | reverse complement strand
AGCGAACTCTCGTCAATGCTCTTTAACGAACGATCTTGCTGAAAGAAGATGCTGAACTGCCACAGTTTCTTATGCTTCCAGCGGTTCCTCCCTGAAATCAAAACCTTCTTCAATCAGTTCAGTACAAACATCCACAATACTTGAATCGAAGCAGGTGCCCGATTTGCCATGTATCTCTTCAAGGGCTGCTTCCATTTTGTGGGCTGGTCTGTAGGGTCTATGAGAAGTCATAGCGTCGACTACGTCTACGACGGCAATAATTCTGGCCTCTATGCATATTTCTCTTCCCTTTAGTTTGCGAGGATAACCGGAACCGTCAAGCCTTTCGTGGTGCTGGTGAACGATTTCTGCTACCGGCCAGGGAAGCCGGGCATTCTTGAGGATGTTGTAACCGACACTGCTGTGCTCTTGTATCAAACTGTACTCCTCATTATTCAAAGAGCCTGGTTTAGATAGAATTTCTGCTGGTATGGCAATTTTTCCAATATCATGAAGCAACCCGGCAATCTTAACTGCTTCAATTTGTGGGCCGTCAAGGGCGATTTTCTCAGCTATTTTCGAGGATAGCCGGCTTACATTACGATGATGATGTCGGTTAT
Organism: Mesotoga infera; assembly: GCA_011045915.1. Classification (NCBI taxonomy): domain Bacteria; kingdom Thermotogati; phylum Thermotogota; class Thermotogae; order Kosmotogales; family Kosmotogaceae; genus Mesotoga; species Mesotoga infera. The sequence continues at coordinate 2,793 of DSBT01000065.1, read as the reverse complement.
AGGGGTCCCTTGCAGTCAGGATATCTGAAACCACGGTAACAATAGAGTAGAAGGCTTCAGTTATTCTTTCTGCTGATTCCTGCCTTTCTGTGACGTCACGAGCTATTCCTTCAAGAGCGATAAGCTTTCCATCATCATCGAAAATGTGGACGTTCTGCTGCTCCATCCAGATTATCTTCCCATCCTTTCTTATCCATCTCAATGTAAGGGGCTCACTTTGGTTCGATGAATGGCTGTCGTTAATCAGATTCAATAGTCTAGCTTCATCTTCGGGATGGACGATTTTGGAAATTAGATCGGGATCTTTGTAGAACTCATCGGGAAAATATCCGGTAATACGCGACGATGAAGGACTGACATAGCTGAAACCCTCTTTTTCATGCAGCTCGTACCTGTAAATGAGGTCGCTGGCATTTTCAGCGAGCAACCTGAACTTCTTCTCGCTTTCGATCAAAGCCCTTTCTGCCCTTTCCTTGGCCAGCTTGATCTCCTTCTTCTCCATTGCCTCTACGACCGCATATGGCAGTCTCGCCATATGTTCCTTTATTACGTAATCTACCGCGCCGGCCTTCATGCATTCGGCCGCCGTATCTTCATTCATGGAACCCGTAAGTATTATCACAGGAATCTCAGGCGCCTTCTCTAGAACGAGCTCGATAACTCTCATCCCATCGAAGCCTGGCATCATGTAGTCCGAGATTACAAGATCCGGACAGAATTTCTCCAATTTCTCAACGAAATCTCGCTCAGTATCAACAACTAATGCCTCAATTTCCGGAAACACCACAGAGATTTTCCTTTTAGCCAGATCCACGTCCGTGTGCAGATCTTCTGCGAAAAGGATTTTTATTCTCGTGTCCTTACTCATCCTTCACCAAAACTCGATGGAAGCCTGTTAAGCACCAACCAGTAATCGTTCATCTGTCTCAAGGACTCAATGAAGTTCTCGAAATTGACCGGTTTCACGATATAACTGTTCGCCCCGAGCTTGTAAGATTCTTCGATATCCGTCTCCTGAGTAGAAGAGGTCAGAACTACCACCGGTATTAGACTCGTCCTCGGATCCTTCTTAATTTCTCGCAGAACCTCTATGCCGCTGATCTTAGGAAGTTTCAAATCCAGCAAGATCACTTTCGGAGAATGTGTAACACTTCGCTCGCTATACTTGCCACGCGCAAATATGAAATCGAGAGCCTCCTCACCGTCTTCGGCAACCACAACGTTGTTCGCCAGTTTACTCTTTTTTAGAGCTCTCAGGGTAAGTTCTATGTCCTCGGGATTGTCTTCTACCAGAAGTATCTCCACTACGCTATCGGTCATGCTTTCACCTCTCGGGTATAGAGAAATAGAAGGTCGCGCCGTGGTCTTCATTGCCTTCGGCCCTGACGAAACCTCCATGTCTGTGAATGATTCTCTGAACTATCGAAAGTCCGACACCCGTTCCTTCAAACTCCTTTGAACTATGGAGCCTTTGAAAAACTTCGAAGAGTTTGCTTTCGTATTTCTGGTTAAACCCGACACCGTTGTCCTTGACGTAGTAAGTGTTTATTCCATTTTCTGAATAACCGCCCACCTCTATTTCTATAAGCTCTCTACATGATGAGAATTTCAATGCGTTTGAAAGAAGGTTTACCCAAACCTGTTTCATCATAACCGAGTCCCCGTAGGCTTCAGGCAGATTCTTCAATGTGAGCTTGACCTTATCTCGGAGTTCCGCAGTGATGACTTCATGAAAGATGGAATTCACCATTCCAGTCATGTCAATCTTCGATTTTACAAGTTCAGTTCTATTTAGCCTGGATAAGGCCAGCAAATCGATAATTAGCTGATCCATCTTCTTTATGTTGCGCTTTATTACTCCAAAGAGTCTCACACCTTCATTGTCGAGGATATCAGCATAGTCTTCCTCGATTATTCTGGAATAGCCGTCCACAGCTCTCAGAGGAGCCCTCAAGTCGTGGGAGACTGAGAAGGCAAAGGCTTCTAATTCCTTGTTGACCGCCTCCAGTTGTGTGGTCCGCTCAGCCACCCTTGCTTCGAGTTCAACATTCATTCGCTCCACTTCTTCCTGGTAAGTACGAATTTTGGTGATATCGTGAAGGATCTGCAACTTCGATATGCTTCCGTCGTCATTGCTAACCGGAATGCTTATCAATTCACAGATGCGACCACTTTTTTCGAAACTGCATTCCCACCGTGCAGGTTGACTAGAAGAAGCTCTATCGATTCCGCACCAGGGGCAAGGAGCTTTGAACCCTTGAAAGAATTCAAAACACTTCTTATTCTCTATGAGACCATACTCCTTAATCAACGCGGGATTCGCATAATCGATATCATAACTCTCGTCAATCAGGTAAATGCCTTCGGGAATGCAGTCCAGAATTTTATGAAGCTTCTTTCTTTCTATCTCGAGCTTTCTCTCGGCATTCATATGATCGGTAATATCCCTGGCAAAAACCGATATCCCTTCGCCTAACGGATAGATGTGGATCTCAAGTATCGTGGTTTCTCCCCCATGCTCATACTCGAAGATCGCAGATTCGGCTTTCCCTTTTAGAAGAACCCGTCGGTATGACGCCATCGCCTTTGCAGTTGTTTCATCCTCGGAAAAAACATCCGTTACATGCTTGCCTATTACATCCTTCGAACTGATTCCAGTAATTTCCTCACAGGCCCTGTTCCAGTATATGTATTTCAGGTTCTTGTCGAGTGCATAGAGCATATCTGTTACGCTTCCTGTGACTTTCGCAAGAAGTTCTTTCGCTTCAAGGCGATGCTTCTCCCGGATCTTTT
>DSBT01000064.1 GCA_011045915.1 Mesotoga infera | reverse complement strand
TTCTGAAAGAAAGGCCGCGCTCTCTTCTATCATGGGGCGATCTTCAATCGCGCATGGACCGGCCATGACTACGAATTTACCTTCTCTTACCGATAGATCGCCAATCTCCACTGAGATATCCTCACTGTGAAACTCTCTCGATACGAGCTTGAAGGGCTTGAGAACACGCACAACCTGCTCAACACATTCGAGAGCCTCAAAACGTTCCACCGACATATACCTGTCGTCTCCAATAACACCGATTACAACTCTTTCCATCCCTCTGGAAACATGACAACTTAGATTCAGACTCTCTGAAAGAAACTCGACTTGCTTAATTCCCTCTTCACCGCTACCTCTCTTAAGAACGACTACCATTTCACCACCCCGCATTCCTGCTGAAAAAGAAAAGGGTCTCCGGATTGGAGACCCTTTCGTATCTTTCATCCGGAGTAAATGCAAGAAGCACTTACCCGGAGTTATCACTCACAAGCAAATGCTTCTGTTGTTATAATAATATGGGTATGCATTTATCCCGGAAAAACCGAAGTCTATCATTTACTCAACTCCCCGCTGGTATGAAAGGATTCTACACTTTTGCTATCATCCATGTCAAATCAAAAAAGCTACGAATCGACGGATAACTTGCATAAATCTTTACGTACTAATTGCAATCACAAGGAAGAATGACTAATCGACTGAAAGAGATCCGATTGATAGAGTCCCTGAATGACAATCTATATCTTTCTAACCAATATACTTGAAGTCCTCCTCAACAATGTACTCCTTAAATCCAAGCGCACGCGAAACTTTCAATGATCCGTAATTCAGCACATCGTGTCTGTACTGAATAAGCTTCTTGTTAATGATTCCCCATTCACTTGCCCTTGAGCCAAGAGCCTTTCCCAAACCCAGCTCTCTGAAATCGGGCATTGTGATTATTCCAATGTCAGCTATGTCTCCCCATTCAATTATGCTTGAGACAGCCACTATTTCTTCTCCGTAGAAAGCTCCGAAAACCGCAACGTGATTCAGTTCGACAAATCCTTCAGCAAGATCCTCCCTTGTGCATTGATTCCGAAAATGGTAGAAGGCCGTCCTGTCTCCCTGATTGATTCTCCTGACGGCAAACTCCACAGCTGGATCAAAGGGAACATAGTTGGAGGGGTTAAGATACTTGATCGATGTCTTCTTTGAGAGTGAAAAAGACTCCCTAAGCAAATTAAACAAAGAAGTTTCAAGAGTTTCGTCTTCTCTCAGGGCGGAGTTCATGATTCTTTCAAGCTCTGGATCATAAAGAACTACTGTATGTTTCTCGAAACTTAGATGGCTTATCTCACCCTTTTTCCTTTTGTTCTCGTCGGGTATTAGTTGCTCAGTTTTTGAGACAAATACGTTTGGTGAAAGCCTCAATCGCTTTGACCATGCTTCCATTATTGCTTTTCTTAGATCTTCCTCTCTCAATTTCCTTTCCTCCATTCCAATCAACGTCTCAAGGTAAAGGTTCTTCTTATAAAAAAACCGACTCACGCCGGTTTTCGATTTCAGACAGGAATAACCATGATTAGCCCAAATGCGACTTCAACAAGGAGAATAATAAGATTAGTCAGTGTAAAAGACTGCTCCACAAATAATGACAGAAGACGGGTGGCAGCTATAAACAAATAGACGATCTTGAAAAAAATGAAAGCGATCGCGGAGCCAAGAAGAATTATTGGTGCAATCCCTAGACCGATGAAAGCGCCTCCCATGATCGCCTTTATCTCCGTTCTTCCTCTGGCATTTCCAGCTGAGAATTCTGC
>DSBT01000063.1 GCA_011045915.1 Mesotoga infera | reverse complement strand
GCTATTCTGGGGAGAAATCGGAGGAATTCGGAGCAATTTCGAGGGTGTTCCTGGTCAAAATCCACATATTGTGAGTCAACTACTACTCTCTTGAATATGACGACCTCTTTAACAGGAAGAAGGAGTAGTTTTTCAGGAAGCCCTAAATAATACTCGGTGACCGTTGCTCGATAGACTCAGTGCTATGCTCACTCATGATATTATTCTCATAGAAGTAAATGGCGAAACGAGCTGGAACTCACGCCAAGATTATTCCTAAACAATTGTTCTGCATCATTTAGAATCCTATGACTTCAGCTCGATGAAGCCGCTCTCTGAAATCAACTGATGAATGAAACTGCTAACTGATATTCATGGGTATAGAGGGACAATCGGCTTTGGTTGCTTGACATTCTTTGGTTCTTCAAGAGCTCGTAAGAAGCAACATCAATATACTCCATGCTAGAGCTGATTCTGTGAGTGAGTTGTCTTTATCAGGAACCGGGTGGTGTGACTGTGCATGTGGTTTGGTTTGGCGGAGGACTAGGTAACCAAATGTTCCAATATTGTCTCTACTGCTTTCTTAAAAAGCATAATAAGGAAGTGAAAGCTGACTGCACTCAGTACTCGACAACGCCAATGCATAATGGATTTGAGCTTGAAAAATTGTTTGATTTGGATATTGTTCATGCTAATCAAGACCTCATTTCAAAGTTAACTGGTGGGAAAGGACTAAGCCCAACAAAAATCTTTTGGAAGCTATTCAAGAAATCACGAGTGTACTTCGAAGAGAAAGTACCATTTTCTTATGACCCAGATGTTTTGAAAGGGAACGAGTGTTACTTAAAGGGCTACTGGCAGAACACACAGTATCTTGATCCTTGTACAGAAGATTTAAGAAATGATTTCACTTTCCCCGCTTTCAGTTCTGACAAGAACAAACGTTTAGCCGTCGAAGTCGCTGAAACAGAATCCGTAAGCGTTCACTTTAGGAGAGGAGACTTTCTAAGAGGCAGCAATTTGAGATTGTTCGGAGACATATGCAATGATCAATACTATCTTCGAGCAATTCATACTATCAAAAATAGGGTGATTGAACCAGTCTTCTATGTTTTTTGCGACGATCCTGAATGGGCCAAGAACAGCTTTACTAATGCTCACTTCACAGTAATTGACTGGAACTTGGGCTCTAGTAGTTTCAGAGATATGCAGCTTATGAGCCTCTGCAAACATAACATCATATCAAACAGTACCTTCAGCTGGTGGGCTGCTTGGCTAAACAGAAACTCAAACAAGACTGTAATTGCTCCTGAAAGAATGGTGAACAAAGACCTTGATTTCTCTGGTATGTTTCCAAGTGACTGGATCCGATTACGGGGATGAGAAACGACTCATTACTCTTCATTCTTTGAAGTCAACAATGCAATTAGCAAAATTAGTGAAGGGCATTATCAGGTGAAGCTCTGAGTTTTTCGGAACTCTTCTGGCAAATGATAATTATTGAGATCCTATTCCTACTGAATTCCTGGATAGGTACTAATAGACGTTCAATAGAAAGTAACTCAAGCTGTTACTATCAATGATAGGAACTGGCTCTCGAAAATCAATTCGACGATTATCTTAGTCAATTAATGGGGAGTTTTGCTAAACCACTCACAAGTTCTCTTTAGTCCGTTCAGCAGCTTTGTCTTATGACTCCATCCAGCTTCATGAATCCTAGATACATCCAGCAGTTTCCTTGGTGTTCCGTCTGGTTTGGAGGTATCGAACCTGAGTTCTCCACTGTAGCCTACTACTTCGCCAATAAGCTCTGCTAGTTCTTTTATTGTTACGTCTTCTCCTGTTCCAACGTTGAAGAAGTCATTTCCTGAATAATTCTTCATTAGAAAGAGGCAGGCGTCTGCGAGATCATCCACATACAGGAACTCTCTTCTTGGAGAACCCGTTCCCCATACTTTGACATAAGGAGCATCGTTTATCTTTGCTTCGTGAAACTTTCGGATCAGAGCAGGTAACACATGACTTGTATTTAGATCGAAATTGTCGTTTGGACCATATAGATTCGTGGGCATCACGCTTATAAAATTCGTGCCATACTGTTTGTTGAAGTACTGACACATCTTCAGTCCAGATATCTTTGCAAGCGCATATGGTTCGTTTGTCTCTTCAAGATATCCAGAGAGTAGATACTCTTCCTTTATTGGT
>DSBT01000062.1 GCA_011045915.1 Mesotoga infera | reverse complement strand
TCTTAGACCGCATGCATCTTTGAATTACTTAACACCTAATGCTTTTAAAGTACTAAACGATGAAACTCCGATTCAGATCGTAAAACCGTGATTCGCTGACTTCTTGTCCAACCTTTGGGGGTCAGAGGGAGACTGGTTGTTGGTGGTACGTGGTTGGTGGTTGGTCAAGAGTTTAAGAACCAACAAGAAGAGCACAAACACTAGTAGAAAAGTATCAGGAAAAACATCCGGGGACGCATGGCTGGCTCCGCCAGGAAACCAAAGGATGGTTACTCGTCATCCGGAAAGGAAGCAAGTAGATATGAGATTTGTCTGCAGGGACGCGCCACTACACGCTTGAGCGAGAAGACTACCTAATCGCTGTGAAATTAAGTAAATGTATTTCAATAGGCTCATCTTAGGAGACCTTTTCATATTGACCGCTGAATCCTCTCCTTGTTGGAGAACGATTGTCTGATTGCAGTACTATTGACAATCATTGCAAATTTTATCGGCCTTGTACTGCAAGATTTGTTCCAACACGGCTTCTCTCATTACTCATAACTAACAACAGAAGAGGGCACAAAATGTGCCCTCAGATAGTAAACTCTATTCCAGATAGTATCAGGTGTTTTTGCGAAATCAGGAGAATCTCTTAGCCATATTACTTGGTTCTGGTGAAAGGTTCGCCTTCTTCCCATCTTCCTTCATCGGGGTAATAGAATACGGGAACCACCGTAAGCTGGTTTGTTGAAGAGTCAATTGTTATGCGCCAGTAATGGTGATCAGAACCTGCTTCTTTCAGCCACCAGTACTTGTCGGGATTTCTCCCTCCGCCCATTTCTGCTCCGAGGCCACCGACACCAACGTAGTACACTCCGTTTTCTTCGTCAATCAACGCGTTTTCCTCGTAAGACTCAGAATCGATCACAGGCTTCCAGAAATTCTCAAAGAGCTTTGTTGAACTTATCTGATCAAATACGCGCTCCTTTGTTGCCTCTCCCGACTGAATAACGTAAAGCGACAGCATGTAGGTCAGTTCTCTGAGACCCGCCGAAAGGGAATCATAACCTAGTTCCTCCCAACTCCCTCGAGATAGCTTCAATAGATTCGGCTGAAGGGGCGGGGCGTAATTCTTTCCTGGCTCGTAGTTTTCCGCGGCTCTCTCAAGCCCTTCTTCGATCATACTGTCGATTTCTCCTGATAATTCACCAATTCCTGTGATGGGCCAGGTCTTGATATAGGAATGAATATGTCCGCTGTGTACAACATCCACTCCATACTTTTCGAAGAGAGGTACCCATAGACATCTGACTTTCGTCGGGACTGCTCCGGACCCCCACCATCCGCCGTCATGATAATGGGCCAAAGTCCATGTGCTGTCCTGGTTTTCTTGCAAAGTTTTCTCGAGCCAGGCGACTTGTTCTCCGTCCACTGGAGACGCATGACCAGAATCTAAGGATATTATGGTGAGCTCAGGGCCGTAGTTGATTACATGATAAGTGTAAGGAGATGGTATCTTGAATCGATTGAAGTAGAAGACTGCCGCTTCTATTGAGCCGCCGTAACCGGCAACGACTTCATGATTACCTAGGGCAGGTATGATTGGGATTCTTCTACCTTCGTCTGTGATCATCAGTTCGTGCCATAAGTCAAAGAACAGATCCCATTCGTAATCGCTCAGCTCAGCATTAACGAAGTCTCCGGAATAAACGAAGAAATCAGGATCTTCTTCAGCAGCCTTCCGGTGAACTTCTCGAATCACACTCATCTGTGAACGTAGATGTTGTGCGTCGGATCCTACTATGAACTTGATATCACCAGGATTTTCGGGAGCTGTTCTGAAGCAAAACTTGTCACTTGTGCCGTCATCCGTCTGCAGAACTACCCAGTAAGTCTCTCCTGGAAGAAGGTCTATCAGTTCCAAAGTATGCAGCCAAGCTGCTGTTTCTTCAAAAGTATAAGTCTCTGCCTCTTTTGATTCGGATTCCTCAATGGCTAAATCTTTGTTGGTCGAGAAAAAGGCAACCGATCTTTCTCCTTCAATATCCGTTCGCCAGGTAATTGTCATGGTTGTACTTGGATCGTTCTGCCAAGTGAGTACTATTTGTCTAGGCTCATCGGCGGCAAATTCTTGCGAGAATGCAGACAAAGCAATCAAAATAGCAAATGATAACGTCAAAAATAAGTATAGTGCGCCTCTTGGTTTCGGCATAAAGATTACCTCCCTCTGCTGTTATAAGCTGGCACTCACCAGACAATATGAGCGAGTGCCAGTAATACTAAGTCACAGCAAATTTGAAAACAGGATTTCACAACGCTTATTAGAACTGAGGTGTCTTCACCTTAGACAAGTCAATTTCGAATAGGCCCCAAACGTCATCCGTTCCGACGTACGAAATGTGATCTACTTGTTCAATTCCCAACTCCTCGGCTGCTTCCATGTATTCAAGCACAGGCATTCCCCATTCTCCTCCTGTCTTGAAAAGCACTTTACCGGCAGTCTCGACGGGCTTGATCGACCAGCTTATGACTAATTCAGGCATGATTCCTCCGAGAGAATCAAGATACTCGAAAACCATTGTCCTGTAATCTACATCCCACTCCAGAACTACATTCTCGGGAACTGCATGAGGCAGTCCGCCGCCTCCGCTCGCTCTGTAGCTGTCAACCATTACAATGAACTCCATATCCTCGGAGAGAGGAACTCCCTTATATTCTGCGCGAGCCACTCTACTCCCGAGAGGTTTGGTAACATCATATATATAAGTAATGCCCCAGAACTGGTCTAAATGGTGGCAGTCAAATCCGAAATTGACGAGAATCTGATCGTCAGTTACCTCAGGATCTATCTGAAAGAAATTTCCAGCTGAGGCTTCCAGCCATTCGATGACTTGCTTTCCGTTTAGCTTCAGTGCGGATATCTTGTTAGCGTAGCGATATAGGTGTTGCATCTCCACACTTGTGATTGGTCCGGCAGGCACATCGGCGAAATTGTCCGCGCCTCTAAATCCAGCGTCAATTGTGGAAGAACGAGAAATGACAGGCAAATTCTCGTAATCAGTCCCCTTCAAGTTCTTCTCAGCGAAGTCAACCGAAGCAAGGTTAACCAGCTGATAGTAGGGGTTGGCTTGCACTCTGGCAAAGTAAGTCGTCAAAGGGATATTGACTGATGTGGTGAAATCCTGAGAAAATAAAGTTACCCCAAAAACAATTGCGAAAAGCAGAACAAACAGTGGAACTAACTCTGAATGTCTCTTCATAATTACTCCTCCTCTCGTATTCGAAACAGACTAGCTCTCAGATAAACAGATGCTCTCTCCAAAACATGCGGAAAAAATGCTAGTCAATCACCTCCTCAACCTAAAACGGCCTCTCTCAGATTAAAGGTTTGAGTAAGGCCAGATAGATAGTTTCGTAGATGTTTATGCCCAATGACCGGTCGTATATGACCTATACAATAAATTTCCAGGGTGAATATCAGAC